>NZ_JBEYER010000002.1:0-191178 GCF_040634005.1 Micromonospora sp. NPDC007271 | reverse complement strand
GCCATCCGGGCGTACGCCTCCAGCGTGGCGTCGTTGTCCACCGCGCCGTCCGGGGCCGGCCAGCTCGGCCGCCTCGCCCTCGGCTTTCCAGGCCCGCGCCACCGTCGCTCGGATCGTCTCCAGCAGCAGCTCCAGCCCCGCCCCGCCGCGCATGGTGACCTTGCGGCCGAGCAGGTCGAGCGCCTGGATGCCGTGGGTGCCCTCGTGGATGGCGTTGAGCCGGTTGTCCCGCCAGTGCTGCTCGACGTCGTGGTCGCGGGTGTAGCCGTAGCCGCCGTGGACCTGGATGGCCAGGTCGTTGGCGGCCAGGCACCATTGTGCCGGCCAGCTCTTGGCGATCGGGGTGAGCAGCTCCAGCAGCAGGTGGGCCCGGGCGCGGTCGGCCTCGGCGGACGCGGTCTTCTCCTCGTCGAGCAGCCGTCCGCAGTAGAGGATCAGCGCGAGCGCCCCTTCGACGTAGCTCTTCTGCGCCAGCAGCATCCGCCGTACGTCGGCGTGCGCCACGATCGGCACCTGCGGCGTGGTCGGGTCCTTGTCGGCGACCGGGCGTCCCTGCGGGCGTTGGCGGGCGTACGCGACGGACTTGAGGTAGGCGGTGTAGCCGAGGGCGGTGGCGCCGGCCCCGACGCCGATCCGCGCCTCGTTCATCATGGTGAACATCTGCGCGAGCCCCTGGTGCGGCTCCCCCACCAGATAGCCGACCGCCCCGGGCCGCCCGTACGGGCGGTGCACGCCCTCGCCGAAGTTGAGCAACGTGTTGGTGGTGCCCCGGTAGCCCAGCTTGTGGTTGAGCCCGATCAGCACCACGTCGTTGCGCGGGCCGAGCGCGCCGTCGGCGTCGAGCAGCGCCTTCGGCACGATGAACAGCGAGAGGCCCTTCACTCCGGGCGGTCCGCCGGGGATCCGCGCGAGGACCAGGTGGACGATGTTCTCGGCCAGCTCGTGGTCCCCGCCGGAGACCCACATCTTGGTGCCGACGAGCCGGTACGTCCCGTCGTCCTGCGGCTCGGCGCGGGTGGTGATGTCGGCGAGGGAGCTGCCGGCCTGCGGCTCGGAGAGGCACATGGTGCCGCAGAAGCGCCCCTCGACCATGGGCCGCACCCAGGCGTCGATCTGCTCGGCGCTGCCATGGGTGAGCAGCAGGTTGGCGGCACCCAGGGTGAGCATCGGGTACGCGGAGGTGGCCACGTTGGCGGCCTGGAACCAGGCGAAGCAGGCGGCGGCGACCGTGTGCGGCAGCTGCATGCCGCCGATCGAGGTGTCCATGGTGGCGCCCAGCAGCCCGGTCTGGGCGAAGGCGTCCAGGGCGGCCTTGACCTGGGGGATGGTGTGCACCCGGCGGCCGTCGTAGCTGGGTTCGGTGGCGTCGGCGGCCCGGTTGTGGGTGGCGAACTGCTCGACGGCGACCTGGGCGGAGAGGTCCAGCGCGGCGTCGAAGGTATCGCGGGAGTGTTCGGCGTAGCGGGGTCGCTCGGTCAGCCGGGGCACGTCCAGCCAGTCGTAGAGCAGGAACGCCAGGTCGCGCCGGGACAGCAGGGTGGACGAGGACGACACAGGTCTCCTTCCGGCCGTACCGTCGTCGGGTCGGCGGCGCGGCCCGGCGAAGGTTTCTCGGAGGTCATCGTGACGGATCGCGGCGGCCGGCGCACTTTCCGCCGCGAACCGTGTCGCCTCGGCGAGTCGCGCTCGCCGCACGATCGGCTCCAGCCGGCCGGCACCCGACTTCGCCCTCCTGCCGGTCAGCGGTGGCTGACGACGTTGACCACCTTGCCGTCCGGGTCGCGGACGAAGAAACGCCGGACGCCCCACTCCTCGTCGGTGATCGGGTGCACGATCTCCGCGCCGGTCGCGCGTACCGCCTCGTAGGCGGCGTCGACGTCATCGACCTCCACGGTGAGGTCCGGGTTGACGGGGGCCGCTGCATCCTTGCTGATGAGGATGACCTGGGCAGTGGGGTTGGCCGGCGAGACCAGGTTGACCACCCAGCCCAGGTTCATCTCCTCACGAAAGCCGAGAAGCTGGTAGAAGGCGCTGCTCGCGACCGGGTCGGCGGTGGTGATGTCGGGCACGGCACGGCGAATCGTCATGCGTCGGACATTAGCCGGGTAGCCACTTGTTGGTCCCGGCGCGGGCGCATCACCAGCCGGCGGTCGCCGCGACCCAGGCCCAGATCTCGAGCCCACCGACCACGACGACCAGTCCGGTGACGAGGCCACCAACGCCGGCGAGAATGCCCGCGAGCCACCCCGAACGGATCCGCCGTACGAGTGACACGAGGAGGAGCACAGCGGCGATCAGGCCGACGGCGACGACTGGTATTCCGATGAAGAACGCCGCGAGGAAGGCCTTGACCTGATCCGAGAGGCAGAAGCTGCCGCAGGCACCTGCCCGGTTCGACTGATGCGCCACCCAGTAGACCATCGCGGCGACGGCAGCAGCGAACCAGGCCAGCATGACAGCGGCGCCGGTGATGACTCGCGACGTTGGGGTTGACGGCTCGTCTGACCGCGCCTCGGACCAGGCCATGAACGTGATTATCACCTGATACGCGAGACGCGTGGTCCCGTAGCCGGCACCGGCCCGCTCCGCCGGGCGGTGACGGGCTGCCTGGCACCCGTCAGGCGCGGGTGCCAGGCAGCCTACCGGTCATCCCTGCTTTGAGTTGCTCAGCGGGAAGGTGCCGGCGCCGACGTTGTTGAGCGTGGTGGTGTTCGCCCGCACGTACGTGTCCAGGTACGGCGAGCGCTCACCCTGGGTCGGCGAGTCGAACCGCGGGTCCTGCACCTCCAGCGCGAGGTGCGCGTCGGTGACGGTGATCGTCTCGCCCGAGGGTACGGCCCGCCAGCCCCGTGAGGCGATGGTCCCGACCTGGACCCCCAGCCGGTGCCCCGGCTCGAAGGTCCAGTCGGTCGCCTTCAGGGCGAACGAGGTCGATCCACTGTGGTCCAGCACGGCGACGTTCTCGTTGAACATCGTCGCCCTGCCGTCCGGAGCGACGTCCCACAGCCGTACCCAGACGTTGCCCTGGCCCCTGGTCATCAGCCTGATCTCCGGCGTGCCGGTGATCCGCACCTGCTCGGCGGCGGGCGTGGAGAAGGTCCAGTAGCTGTTGCCGGGCGCGTCGGCGCTGAGCGGGCTCGTCTGGTCGGTCGACAGCGAGCCGGCCTCCGGCGCGTACTCGATGTCCCAGCCGTCGGCCTGCGGTGCCGTCATCGACAGGGCGGCCGCCTGCGCGTTGCTGCCGCTGTCGACGTACTGCCCGGGCGACAGCCGCACCTTGTACGCGTCGTTGGTCACCGGCCAGGTCGACTGGGCGCGCCAGTTGCCGAGGCTGTCCTCGATGGAGAAGGCCGGGTCGGTCACCGACGGTTCGAGGCCGCGCAGGTGCTGGTCGTAGAAGCGCATCACCTCGTCGAACCAGCCCGCCCGGCCCATCTTGAGCTGGCCCCTGCTGGTGGTGTCGTTGCCGCGCACGTGTTCCCACGGGCCGAGCCAACCGCGTTCCGGACCCTGGTGGTTGGCCAGGTACTTCTGCATGTCCTCGGGCTTGGTGTTGTCCTCGATGAAGCCCGACGTGACGAACAGCGGCGTCTGGGACCCGGCCGCGCGGGAGGCGAAGTCGCGGGCCCGCCAGAACGGCGACTTCGGGTCGGGGTTCTGGGTGTTGGTGAGGTTGTCACTCTCGCACTCGGGGTGACTCTTCTCGTACTCGGCGTTCGCCTTGTAGCGGTCGCTGTCGTCGGCCAGCGGCCGCATGGTCGCGATCGAGTAGTAGCTCCGCGGGGTGCTGGTCGCGTTGGACCGCGGCACCCCGTTGCTGAACAGGTAGTTGTACCGGTTCCAGGTCGGTTCCTGGGAGACGATCGCCCGCAGCGGCTTGAGCTTGAGGGTGTTGGCCGCCAGCCCGGTGTTGGCGTCGTACGACTTGCCGTACATGCCCACCTTGCCGGTCGACCACGGCTGGCTCGCTGCCCACTCGACAGCTGCCGCGATGTCGGCCTGCTCCCCGGGGCCGAGGAAGTCCAGGCATCCGGTGCTGCCGCCGAAGCCACGCAGGTCGACCATCACGAAGGTGTATCCACGCGCCATGAGCCGCGCGCCGTCGATGAAATCCTGGAAGCGCGCCGACGGCCCGACCCGGTCCCATCCCGCGGGGGAGGTCTCCCCCGCGTGCGAGAAGTACGGGCCCACCGACAGGATCACCGGCGTCTTCGCGTCCGCCGGCAGGTGCGCCGGGCGCAGCACGTCGGCGTGCAGCTCGACGTCGCTGCCGTCCGAGGACGGGAAGTACGCCTCCGTCCACGCGGCCCCCACGGGAACCCGTGGATTCTCCGCGTGGGTGATCGGGGCGTCAGCCGCCGCCGACGCCGGAGCGGCGTGCGCCGCCGAGGGTAAGCCCGTGAGGCTTGTGACGATGGCCAGTGCACCGGCCGCCGCCACGGGCGGCAGCACCTTCCTGCGAAGTTTCATCCATCCTCCCCCTAACTCCAGACGGCGTCGTCTGGTCAGCCATCGAGGCTAGCGATCTTCGACGACCTTGTATCCCTCAGTTATCTTCCCGTGTCCTTTGCTCGGGTCAGCCGGCCTCGGTGAGCAGGCCGTCGACCAGGTCGCGGGGGAGCCCGTGGGTGTCGTGCAGCCAGTGGTAGTCACGCTCGGTGAGCGGCCCGCGGGTGCGGAGCCGGTCGACCAGCGGGCGGCCCCGGCGCAGCAGGCCGCGGAAGCGCCGCTCCTCGTCGAGGAGCACCGCGCGCAGCGGCTCCACCTCCGCCCGCTGCCGGAACCGGCGCAGCGTGTCCGCGTACGGGTCGACGGGCAACTCGGTCAGGCCGCGGGTCGGGTCGTCCCGCCACAGCACGGTGAGCGCCCGGCGGACGAGGCGGCGCAGCACGTACCCGCGTCCGGTGTTGCCGGGCCGTACGCCGTCGCCGAGCACCACCACGGCGGAGCGCAGGTGGTCCGCGACGATCCGCAGGTCCGGCCCGTCCAGCGGCCACCGGTCCTGGACGGCCTCGACCCACGGTCGCAGCCCGTCGCCCGCGAAGACCGACCGGTCGCCGCGCAGGACCATCTCCAGGCGCTCCAGCCCCATCCCGGTGTCGATGTTGGACACCGGCAGCGGGGTGAGCCGGCCGTCGTCGTGGCGGTGGAGGCGCATCTGGACGTGGTTCCAGACTTCCATCCACCGGTCGTCGGTGCCGGGCGTGCCGGTGGGTGGCCCGTCCCCGGTCCAGACGAAGATCTCCGAGTCGGGGCCGCACGGGCCGGTCGGGCCGTTGGACCACCAGTTGTCCGCGCCGTTCGCCTCGACCGGCACGCCCAGCTCGGTCCAGGTCGCCCAGGCGGTCTCGTCCGGGCCGATCTGGTGGTCGCCGCCGAAGACGGTCGCGTGCAGCCGGCCGGGGTCGACGCCGAAGCCCTCGGTGAGCAGTTCGAAGCCCCAGCGGAGGCTGGTCGCGATGTCGTAGTCGCCGAGCGACCAGGAGCCGAGCATGTGGAAGACGGTCAGGTGGGTACGATCGCCGACCTCGTCCAGGTCGGTGGTGCGCAGGCAGCGCTGCACGTTGACCAGGCGCCGGCCGCCCGGATGGGGGCGGCCCAGGAGGTACGGCGTGAGCGGGTGCATGCCGGAGGTAGTGAAGAGCACCGGGTCGCCGGGCGGCGGAATGAGGGAACTCTCCGGCGCCTCCCAGTGGTCGCGGCGGTGGTAGTGGTCGAGGAACGTGTCGAGGATCTGGTCGGGTGTCACGGCGTTCGCCTTCCGGGTCGGGGCGACGGGAAGGGTCCGCCGCGCGGGCGGTGGCGTGACACGGCGACGCCGGCGGACCGTTTCCGGTCGCCGGCGAGGAATTGGGTACGGTCAGGCGGCGGCAACCGGCGAGCGGGAAGCTCGCGCGGCGGCGATGGTGCTGCGCCTGATCTGCATGCCCCGACCGTAGCCGGTCGACGGCGGCGTCGCCCAGCGAAATTCCGCCCGGCACCGGGCTACCGGTGCCGCCGCAGGGCCCGGCGCAGCTGGGCGGCCACCCGGGAGGCGGTGACCGGCACGACCGAGATCATCAGCCGGCCGGACTCGTCGAGCACCGGCGTGACCACGTACAGCCGGCCGCCGCGCCGGCGTACCAGCGGCACCGTGGCCCGGACCCGGGGGGCGCGGACGGCGGCGGAGCCGGCCGCGCCGGTGGCCGTCGCCGCGCCCGCCGCCCGGCCGGGGTCGAAGCCGCCGACCTGCGCGGAGATCGCCCGGCGCTGCCCGGTCGGGCCGCTGGCGGCGAGCAGCTCGTCGGCCCGGAACCGGATCCGCAGGGTGGTGCCGTGCGCGCCCCGGTCGACGGTGGTGACCTGGCCGGGGATCTCCTCGGCGCTGACCGCGAGGGGCTCGGCGCCGACGGCGGCCAGGTCGGGCAGCGGGCTGACCGCGGTGATGGTCAGCACCTTGTCGCCGCGTTCGTCGTTCTCCCAGGCCAGCGCGGTGGCGTCGAGTTTGGCGTACCAGTCGGGGGGCACCTCGAAGCAGGAGTCCGGCAGGTTGCGGTCGGGGTCGCGGAAGCCGGGGTAGGCCGCGTACCGCCGGTCGCCGTCGACGACCGTGGGCGGCACGCCGGCCCGGGCGTCCTGGCGGATCACGGCGAGCAGGTCGTCGAGCGTGCCGTCGCGGGTCAGCGCGAGCCGGATCCGGGTCTCGGCGTTGAGCTGGGCGGCGATCCCGTCGGTGAGGTGCGCTCGGACGAGCCGGCCGATGCCGTCGTGGACGAGCTGTTGGGTGTCCCGGTCGAGGCGGAGGAGGTCGTCCTCCAGCAGCTTGGCGATCTCGTGGTCGAACCGGCGGGCGAGGATCGCGTCGCGCTGCCGGCCGGCGGGGATCAACTCGGCGACGAACGCGGCGGTCGCCTCGACCGCCCGCAGCCGGTCCGCGTGCCGGCTCAGGTAGGTGATGTTGGTGGCGCGGTGCCGGCGGACCGCGTGGTAGTAGTCGTAGTCGGCCAGCACCGAGACGCGCCGGGCCCGGTAGCAGGCTTCGAGGGTGAACGGCAGGTCGCTGCCGAGCGGCAGGTCCTCCCGGTAGCGGATGCCGTACTTTTCCAGCAGCTCGCGCCGGAACAGCTTGGTGTTGGCCAGCGAGCGCGGCAGCGGTGAGTCGAAGAGGTCCAGGTCTTTCCGGGTACGGGCGAAGATGTCCTGGTAGATGTGCCGGCTGTTGACCCCCACCACCCGGCCCAGCACCACGTCGGACTCCCAGTCGTCGGCGGCGGTCACCAGCCGGCGCAGCGCGTCGGGGCCGAGGTGGTCGTCGGCGCCGACGAAGAAGACGTACCGGCCGGCGGCCGCGTCCAGGCCCCGGTTGCACGGGCCGGCGGGACCGCCCGAGTTGGCCTGGTGGATGACGGTGAACACGCCGGGGTGCCGGGCGGCGAACCGGTCCAGCTCGGCGCCGCTGGCGTCGGTCGACCCGTCGTCGACGGCGACGACCTGGAGCCGGTCCGGGCCGATGGTCTGCTCGACCAGGGAGTTCAGGCAGCGGGTCAGGTACGGCATGGTGTTGTAGACGGGCACCACCACGCTCACGTCCGGGGCACTCATCGGGCGCGGGCCTCCGTGGTCGGGTCGTCGGCGGCCGGCGTCAGCAGCCGCCGGTAGAGCGCGTCGAGCTTCCGGGCCTGCGCCTCCCAGGTCCAGCCCGGCAGCGGCGATTCCGGCCCCTCGTACGCGGCCCGGTAGCGCTGCGGCTCGGCGAGCACCGCCCGCACGGCGCGGATCAGGTCGGCCGCGTCCCGGGCCCGGAACACCTCGCCCTGGCCGGTGGCCCGGACGGTCTCCGCCATGGTCCGTACGTCGCTGACCACGATCGGCAGCCGGGCGTGGGAGTACTCGAAGAACTTGGTGATGAGGGCGATCTCGTGGTTGGGCCAGTGGTGCAGGGGGATGAGCCCCACGTCGGCGCCGCTGAGGAACGCCACCAGCTGCCGGTGCGGCACGTACGGCACCACGTGCACCCGGTCCGGCAGGCCGAGGCGGTCGGCCCGGGCCATCAGCTGCCGCACGTACGGGGCGGCCGGGTCATTGACCACCAGGGCCAGGTGTGCGCCGGGCAGCCGGGGCAACGCCTCGATCACGGTGTCCAGGCCGCGTTGCGGGGCCATCGCGCCGCTGTAGACCAGCAGCGGCGTGTCCCGGTCGACGCCGCAGAGCCGCCGCAGGTCGGGCGCGCGCTCCACACCGCCGACCGGCCCGACGGCGGCCGGCCCGACGGCGGTCGGCCCGACGGCGGTCGGCTCGGCGGCGGCCGGCTCGGCGGCGATCGGCTCGGCGGTGGCGGTCACCGGCGCGTTGAGCAGCACGCCCGGGCGTTCGGCCAGGTGGTGGTCGCGTCGCAGCAGCTCGGCGAGCGTCTCCGAGACGGTGACCACCGCATCGGCCTGCCCGACGTACTCCCGCACGTACCCGAGGTGGGCGGGAAGCCAGCGAGCGTTGTCCCGCCGGGGCTTGGCGCCGGGCAGCCACTCGTGCGCGTCCCAGACCAGCCGCACCGGCCGGCCGGCGACCCGGGCGCGCAGTTTGGCGCGGGCGGCCACCCCGAGCATCCGGAAGTCGTGCGCGTGGATGAGGTGGGGCCGCAGTTCGTCGATGACCGGACCGAAGAGCCGCTCGTAGCCCCAGAGCCCCGGCTCCAGCCGCCGCCAGGCCCGGTCTCCGTGCAGGCCGCGCCAGAGGAGGACCTGGGCGTGCTCGACCGGCCGGCGGGCCAGCCGCGCGACGCGCAGCGGCAGCCCGCCCCGGCCGACCAGCCGCTGGCGCAGGCCGCGGACACTTCCGGCCGGGCTGCCGGCGGGCGCGCCCATCGGCAGCACCCGGACCCGCGCCCGGCCGAGCCGCCACGCCCGCTCGGTGTCGGTGCGGGCGCAGCCGAGCAGGGTCACGTCCCAGCCCGCGTCGGCCGCCGACCGGGCGGCCTTCTGCACCCGGGAGTCCGCCTCGACCCCGTTGTCGACGAGCATGACCACCCGGCCGCGGAGGCCGTGCCGCGACGCGTCGTCGAACTGCATGAACGATCTCTCCCATTCTTCGTCCGCCCGGTGCCCGGCGAGTGTACGGCAGAATTCCGCGCCGACGAGACGGCCCCGGCCGGTGCGGGAATTGCGTGGAAACGGCGTCCAACGGGGGCAATCAACCGGCTGTCACCTGCCAGGACACCGGCAGTCGTCCGCTTTGCCAGACGATTGGCACCCACCATTAACCCGTTGCACACGTAGCGCCGATTAGCGTTTCCACGACCTCTGGAAAACGAGCCGGCCCGGCGAAGAACGGCCGCCGGACGGTTCGACGACGGCAAATACACCTCGAAGTCACGTGTGAGTGAGCGAGTTTTCATGACCCGTACACCTGACGTCAGCGTGGTCATTCCCACCTGCGACCGGCCGGATCTGGTGGTGCGTGCCGTACAGAGCGCACTGGCCCAGACCATCGACACCATCGAGGTCATCGTCGTGATCGACGGCGGAGACGAGGCGACCCGGGCGGCGCTGGCCGCGCTGCGGGACGATCGGCTGCGGGTCGTGCCGCTGCCCGAGCGGGGCGGCGCGCCGAACGCCCGCAACGTCGGCGTCCGCGAGGCCCGGGCGCCGTGGACGGCCTTCCTGGACGACGACGACGAGTGGCTGCCCGAGAAGCTGGCGGTGCAGTTGGCGGCGGCGCGGTCGGCCCGGGCGCCGCTGCCGGTCGTGGCGAGCCGGCTGCTCAACCGCACCCCCCGGGCCGAGTTCGTGCTGCCGCGCCGACTGCCCGAGCCGGGCGAGCCGGTCAGCGAGTACCTGACCGTGCGGCGGGGGTTGTTCCACGGCGACGGCTTCATCCAGACCTCGACCATCATGGCCCCCACCGAGTTGCTGCGCCGGGTGCCGTTCACCGTCGGCCTGCGCCGACAGCAGGAGCTGGACTGGACGCTGCGGGCGGTCAGCCACCCGGACGTCGAGTTGGTGATGGCCGCCGAGCCGCTGGTCGTCTGGCACCAGGACGAGGACCGGCCGCGGATCAGCCTCCAGTCGCCCTGGGAGGCCCAGTTCGAGTGGCTTCGCACCAGCCGCCCGCTGCTCACCCCGCGGGCGTACGCGGCGCTGGCGATGAGCGTGATCGGCTCGATGGCCGCCACCACGCGCAGCTTCCGGGTGTTCCGGACGCTGCTGGCGGAGGCCCGCCGGCACGGTCGGCCGAGCCTCATCGACTACGTGACCTACCTGCAGATCTGGCTGATCCCGCCGGACCTGCGGCACCGGCTGCGCGACCGGCTGCTCGACCGCCGCCACGGCGGGCAGCCGCCCGCGCCCGGGGCGAGCCCCGCCGACGCGGTGGTCGCCGACGCCGGCCAGCCGTCCGACGTCGTCCCGCCGGGTCTCCGGGCCGCCCACGCCGAGCCGACGCCGGCCACGCTCGGGAAGCCGAAGCCGGTGGCCGGCGGCGGCCGGCCGTAGGGCCGCGGCCATGTCCGGGCCCAGGGCGGTGATCTGGCGCAGCCACCTGCTGCCCGGGTCGGAGACCTTCATCCGCGGCCAGGGCGACGCGCTCACCCGGTGGCGGCCCCACTACCTGGGCGCGGTCAAGGTGGCTTCCCCGCTGGCCCGGGACACCGACGTGGTCGCCTTTCCCGACGATCCGCGTGGTCGGGCCGAGCTGCTGCTGCTCAAGCTCACCGGCCGGGCGGCCCGGCTGGACACCGCGCTGGCCCGGCTGCGGCCGGACCTGGTGCACGCCCACTTCGGCGGCGACGGCTGGCTGGTCAGCGGCAGCGCGCGGCGGCTCGGCGTACCCCTGGTGGTGACCCTGCACGGGCAGGACGTGACGCGGCAGCCCGCGCAGCCCGGGGCGCGGGGCGTCCGCGCCCGGCGGCACCTGCGGCAGGCGTTCGACCGGGCGGCCCTGGTCATCGCGGTGTCGGGTTTCATCCGCGATCGGGCGGTGGCCCTCGGCGCCGACCCGGCCAGGGTGCGGGTGCACCACACCGGCGTGCCGATCGCGCCGCCCGCCCCGGCGACGCCGAAGCACTGGGACGTGCTCTTCGTCGGCCGGTTCGTGGCCAAGAAGGGCGTCGACGACCTGGTCGAGGCGGCCGGGCTGCTGCCCGCCGCACGCCGGCCCCGGCTGCTCTTCGTGGGCAGCGGGCCGCTCGAGGCGGCGACCCGGCGCCGCGCCGCCGAACTCGGCCTGGACGCCACGTTCCTGGGCGCGCAGAGCCCGGAGGCGGTCCGCCGCCACCTGGCCGGGTCGCGGATCCTGGCGGCGCCGTCGCGGACCGCCCCCGACGGGGACTGCGAGGGGTTGCCCACCACCATCCTGGAGGCCGCCGCAGCCGGGCTGCCGGCCGTCGCGACCTACCACAGCGGCATCCCCGAGGCGGTACGGCACGGCGAGACCGGGCTGCTCTGCGCCGAACGCGATCGGGTCGCGCTCGCCGAGCACCTTGACGCGCTGCTGGGCGACGAGGCGCTGCGGGCCCGGCTCGGCGCGGCCGCCCGGGAGCACGTCGCCGCGCACTTCGACCTGTACGAGCAGACCCGGCGGCTGGAGGAACTGTACGACGCCGTGCTGTCCCGCCCGAGCCGGCGGGCGCACAGCGACGGCCCAGGCGGGCGGGACAAGTCCTGAGAGCGATATGCCGCTGAGTCATATTCATGCCTCAGCGGCATGACGCTCCGGGGTCCACCGTGCTCCCGCGCTGCGACCCGCCCGGGACGCCCCCGGCTCGGTCCGCCCGGGCTCCGGGCCGGTGCGTCAGGCGCCCGCGGAGACCAGCGGCGCCGGGGCCACCGTCTTCGGCGCCTTGCGCTTCCGGTTGGGCAGGGACAGCCGGATGATCTTCCACCACGCGGAGGCCACCTGCTTGGGCAGCGGGCCGCTGGTGTACTTCAGCCCGTACCGGTCGAACAGCGCCCGGACCTGCGGGGCGATCTCCTGGTAGCGGTTGCTGGGCAGGTCGGGGAAGAGGTGGTGCTCGATCTGGTACGACAGGTTGCCGGTCATGATGTGCAGCAGCCGGGGGCCGCTGATGTTGGCCGAGCCGAGCATCTGCCGCAGGTACCACTCGCCCTTGGTCTCGCCCTCGATGGAGGTCTTCTCGAAGGTCTCCACCCCGCTCGGGAAGTGCCCGCACATGATCACCGAGTGGCTCCACAGGTTGCGGATCAGGTTCGCGGTGAAGGTGGCGGCCAGGGTGGTCAGGAACGACGGCCCGGACAGCAGCGGGTGCACCACGTAGTCCTTGAGCACCTGGCGGCGGATCTTGCGGCCGACCGCCTTCGCCCGGGCCCGGAACTCGGGGGCCTTGTGCCCGCCGTTGCGCAGGTTCTCGCCCAGCTCCAGGTCGTACGCGGCGATGCCGTACTCGAAGAAGCAGGCGTTGAGCAGGTTGTAGAACGGCTGACCCAGGTGGCCGGGGCTCCAGGGCTGGTCCTCGTCCACCCGCATGATTCCGTACCCGAGGTCGTTGTCCTTGCCGAGCACGTTGGTGTACCGGTGGTGCAGCTCGTTGTGCGAGTGCTTCCACTGGTCGGCCGGGGAGACGTGGTCCCAGTCCCAGGTGGTGGAGTGGATCTTCGGATCGCGCATCCAGTCCCACTGCCCGTGCAGGACGTTGTGGCCGATCTCCATGTTGTCGAGGATCTTGGCCACGGCGAGGCCGGCGGTGCCGAGGATCCAGGCCGGCGGGAACAGCGAGAAGAGCAGCACCGCCCGGCTGCTGATCTCCAACGTCCGCTGGGTCTTGATGACCTTGCGGATGTAGCGGGCGTCCCGCTCGCCCCGGTCGACGATCACCCGGTCCCGGATGGCGTCCAGCTCCTTGCCGATGATCTCGATGTCCTCGGCGGTCAGGTGGGCGATCGGGTTGACGGCCTTCTTCTGGATCACGGTCACGTCGGTGGCCTCCCGTCAGAGTTCGATGTCGCAGGTACCGGCGGCCGCCGACACGCAGGTCTGGATGAGCACGCCGTCGCCGGGAACGGCGGTGGTGAGGTCGCCGTTGCGCAGGTCGCGCACCGCGCCCTGGCGCAGCGGGACGACGCAGCCGAAGCAGATCCCCATCCGGCAGCCCGAGGGCATGAGCACCCCGGCGTTCTCACCGGCGTCGAGGATGGGAGTGGCGCCGTCCGCCTCGACGGTCACGCCGGCGTCGGTGAAGGTGACCGTGCCACCCTCGCCCGGGGAGATCACGGTCGGCCGGAACCGCTCGGTGTGCAACCGGTCGGCCACCCCCCGGGACGCCCAGTGCTCCTCGACCGCGTCGAGCAGGCCGACCGGCCCGCACGCCCAGGTCTGGCGCTGCGGGTGATCCGGCACCAGGTCGTCCAGTTCGTGGACGCCGAGCAGGCCGTCGGTGTCGGTGTGCCGCTCGATCAGCCGCAGCCCGCCGCGCGCGGCGAGCGCCCGCAGCTCCGGGCCGAAGATGACGTCGTCCCGGGTGGGCGCCGAGTGCATCAGCACGACGTCGGCCCGGGCCGGCAGGCCGGCCCGGAGCATCGCCATGACCGGGGTGATGCCGCTGCCGGCGGTGAGGAACAGGATCCGCTCGGGCGTCGCCTCGGGCAGCACGAAGTCGCCCTGCGCCTGGTCGAGCTGGACGATCGTGCCGGGCCGGATCCGGCGTACGAGGTGGTTGCTGACCTTGCCGTCGGGGATCGCCTTCACCGTGACGGTGATCCGCCGGTCCGCCCCGCCCGGCACGGAGGTGACCGAGTACGCCCGCCACTGGCGCACCCCGTCGACGTCCACGCCGAGGCGCACGTACTGGCCGGGCAGGTGGCCACGCCAGCCACGGCCGGGCTGGATCACCACGGTCGCCGCGTCCCGGGTCTCCGGGCGTACCTCCACGATCCGGCCGCGCAGGGCGGCACCGGCCCGCAGCGGCGCGACCAGGTCGAGGTAGTCCGCCGGCAGCAGCGGGGTGGTTACCGTCTCAGCCAGCCGCAGCAGCTGGCGCCGGAAGGGAACCTTCGCGCGGGCGGTTGTGGTCATGTGACCAGGGTGGCTACGTGATCGCATAACATCTTGTCCGACGAAGGTGAATCAAACGCGGGTTTTTGTGCGGAGAGAACAAGATGTCGGACGAGTCTGGGACGACCCATCGCGCCGCCCACCTTGAACTGGACGAACGGGTCGCCTCCCGACTCCGCGACCACCTCCCTGTGGTCGCCGAGCGGACGGTCAGCGCGATCATCGCCGAGGTGCCCGCGTACTCGGGGGGCGCGCTCACCGGCGCGATGCGGGCGAAGATCGAGAACGCCGTCCGGATCGCCCTCGGCACGTTCCTGCAGCTCATCGAGGGGGCGCAGGCCATCGACCCGAGCACCCCGCTCGCCCCCGCGCTGGAGGCCGCGTACGCCCTCGGCAGCGGGGAGGCCCGCTCCGGGCGGAGCATGGACGCGCTGCTGGCCGCGTACCGGGTGGGCGCGCGGGTGGCGTGGCGGGAGGTGTCGACCACCACCGTACGCAGCGGGCTGTCCGCCGGGACGGTGGCCGAGTTCGCCGAGCTGATGTTCGCGTACATCGACGAGCTGTCGGCCGCCAGCGTGGCCGGGCACGCCGACGAACTCGCCAGCGCCGGCCGGGTCCGCCGCCGCGAGCTGGAACGTCTCACCCAGCAGCTGCTCGCCGGGGAGCCGGAGGAGACCCTACGCCGCAGCGCCGAACGGGCGGACTGGCCACTGCCGCAGACGCTCACCGTCGTCCTGCTGCCCCGCCGGAACCTGCGCGCGGTGCTCGCCCTGGTCAGCCCGCACACCCTGGAGAGCGGCGAGGACCTGCCGGGCATGGACCCGGCCGAGGAGCTGGCGGTGCTGCTGGTGCCGGACATGCACGGCGGCCGGCGCCGGCAGCTCACCCGGCTGCTGGCCGGGCACCGGGCGGTGCTCGGGCCGGCCCGGCCGTGGCACCGGGTCGGCACGTCGTACGAGCGGGCCACCCGGGCCCTCGCGCTCGGCCTCGGCGAGCCGGACGCCGGGCCCGTCGACACCGAGCACCACCTCGCCGAACTGCTGCTCAGCCTGGACCCGGAAGGGCTGGCCGACCTGCGCACCCAGGCGCTGCGCCCGCTGGCGTCGCTGCCCCCGGCCACCGCGCACCGGCTCGCCGAGACGCTCCGGTCCTGGCTGCTGCACCAGGGCCGCCGCGACGACGTGGCCGCAGAGCTGTTCGTGCACCCGCAGACCGTCCGCTACCGGATGGGCAAGCTGCGCGAGCTGTACGGGGACCGGCTGCACGACCCGGCCACCGTCCTCGACCTCACCCTCGCCCTGGCCCTGCCGCCCACCCCGCCCGCCTGAAAGGAAGGGCCCCTTATTAACGCCGAACGAGGTGAAGGGGCCCCTTGTTAACGCTCCGGACGGCCGGCCCGGCCTGGGCGTCGCGGCAGGTCGACCGCCTACCCTCGGTACCGATGAGCATGCCGCCGCGCCGGGCCCCGGCCGATCTGCTGGTCCACCTGCGCCGGGCCCGGGACCACATGGACCGGCACTACGCCGAGCCGCTGGACCTGGCCGCGGTCGCCGCGGTCGCCGGGCTCAGCAAGTACCACTTCCACCGGCTCTTCACCGTCACCTACGGCCTCTCCCCCGCCGCCCACCTGTCCCGTCGCCGGATCGAGCGGGCCCAGGACCTGCTGCGGGCCACCAACCTCACCGTCACCGAGGTCTGCCACGCCGTCGGGTTCACCAGCCTCGGCTCGTTCAGCGGGCGGTTCCGGGAACTCGTCGGGGAGCCGCCGAGCGAGTTCCAGCGGCGCTGGGCGGCGACCGGGGCGCCGCGCATCCCGGGGTGCTTCGTGCTGATGTGGGGGCTGGCGGAGCGGCGCGGCTCCGCAAGCCAGGAGAAGCCCGGCTGACCAGCGCATTTCTAATCTGGTCGGGTGATTACGAACATCTCGATCATCAGCGTGCTGGTCAAGGACATCGACGTGGCCAAGGCGTTCTACCTCGACGTGCTCGGGTTCGCCGAGCACACCGACATCACCGTGGGCGACGGCACCTACCGGTGGTGCACGATCACGCACCCGAACCAGCCGGAGCTGCAGGTGCAGCTGACCCTGCCCGGGCCGCCGTACTCGCCGGAGGTGGCGGCCACCCTACGGCGCGCCCAGGACGAGGGCAGCCTGTTCGGCCTCGGGCTGGACGTGGACGACTGCCGCAAGACCCACGAGGAGCTGCTCGCCAAGGGCGTCGAGTTCATCCAGGAGCCGGCCGAGCGACCGTACGGGGTGGAGGCGGTCGCCCGCGACAACTCCGGCAACTGGCTGGTCCTGGTCGAGCGCCGCGCCTTCGACCCCGCCGCGTCGAGGTGACCCGGGCTCACCGCCCGCCGAGCGCGAAGACGACGAGGGTCTGAGGGGCGCCATCCCCCGTCGCCTCGACCCGGGTGCCGACCCGGTGGAAGCCGCACTTCTCGGCGACCCGGATCGAGGCGATGTTCCGCTCGTCCGTCTCCAGGATCACCTGCTCCAGCGCCAGGTCGGCCAGCGCCCAGCCGGCCAGCAGCCGGACGGCCCGCGGGGCGACGCCCCGCCCCCGGCGCTGCGGGAACACCCCGTACGCGACGCTGGCCTCCGCGTCACCGCGGAACTGGAGGTTGATGAGCCCGACCGGCTCGTCGGTCACCGCGTCCGCGATCGTGAGCGGGGCCGCCGTACCGCTGCGCCACGCCTCCTCGGCCCGGGCCAGGCTGGTCCGCCGCGCCTGCTCGTCCATCGGTTCGTCGTCCAGCCAGCGACGGATTTCCGGGTCCCGGCTGGCGGCGGCGATCGCATCAAGATCGGACTCCCGCCGGGGACGCAGGGTGACCGCGCCGTCGGTGAGGGGTGCGGCGGGCGGTTCGATCGGCCGGGTACGCGCCATGGCAGCCCATGCTAGGTGATTGAGGTCAGCTGCCCGATCCCCGGTGGGTAGCTCGTTTCACCTTTTGACGTCAGCTCCCGCACGGACTCGGGCCCGAGCGTCGGCAGCGCCGCGTCGTCGTACCGGGTGGCGACGTAGGACAGCGCGGTGAGCAGGCCGTCGCTGGTCATCTCCGCCGGCCGGCCACCGGCCGGGTGGTCGACCCGGACCGGCATCCGGCCGGGCCGGGCCCACGCCAGCCGCCCCTGCGCGGTGATGTAGCCGCGCGCCCGCCCCGCGTTGTCCGGATGCAGGCAGTACGGGATGTCGAGGTGGCCGCGCTCGAAGGCGCGGCGCAGGGCCACGCCCACGTCCGGGCCGAGTTCCAGCACCGCCTCGATGAGCGTGCGCGCCTCGGCGTAGATGCCGGTGTCCGGGGCGGCGATGCGGGCGGGCGGCTCGGCGGCGGCGACCCGGGCGGCGTGCTCCAGCGCCGCCACGTTCTCCTCGATGGTCGGAATGCGGTGCGCCTCGGCCGGGGTCTTCACGATCAGGCGGGCCGCTCCCCCGCGTACGGCCAGCCGGGCGGCGGCGCCGAGCAGCCGCAGCGCCCCCTCGGGGGTACGCGGATACACCCCCATGTAGGTGTAGAGCACCACGTGGCTGTCCAGCTCGGGCAGCAGTTCGTCGATCAGCCGGCGCAGCGCCGCCAGGGCCTCCTCGTCCTGCTCGGGGCAGGTCTGCTGGGCGTAGCTCAGCGACACGCTGCGCAGCCCGTGCTGCCGGAAGAACATGCCCTCCAGCACGCTCACTGCGACCAGCAGGCTGGGCGGGCAGAGCTGCCCGAGCAGGCAGCCGCCGAAGCTCTCCAGGTGCGGCTCGACCCCGAAGTCGCGCAGCCGGGTGTACGTCTCGCAGCAGCGGGCCCAGCTGTCGACGGCGTCCCGCAGCGGCACCCGACTGTACGGCAGGCAGTACGAGACGGGCCCGCCTTCGGTGGCGTCCACCCCGGTGCGCAGCAGCGCGGCGAAGATCTCCTCGGGCCGCGCCGAGCCGTGCCGCACCTGCACCGGCACGCCGCCCTCCTGCGCGGCGGCGAGCACCCAGCGGGTCACCTCCACCGGGTGCGCGACGATCGGGTACCCGTTCAGGGGTGACCCGTCGGCCAGCGCGCGTACCGCCGCGGCCTGGTCGCCGACCCGGGTGTAGCTGTCCAGGGTGATGGTGCCCACGGTGGTCGCCCGGGCCCGGGCGACCGCGGTCAGCCCGGCGCGCATGGCGGCCGGATCGCCGAAGCCCATCCGGGGCTGGACGACCAGCTCGCCCCGGGCCCGCGCGGCGGCGACGGCCGCGGCGAACGGGCCGCGCGGCGGGCCGGGCTCGGGGGTGCTCACGGCGCCGCTCCGGCCATGGGCAGTTCCAGCCGGCACAGGTACTCCAGGAACCGGTTCCGGTCGGCGCCGTCGTCGAAGACGGCGGTGTACCCGGCCGCGAAGAGCTCGTCGACCTGCGCCCCGGTCAGCCGGCCGTCGACGCCCAGCTTGCCGCCGATGACGATCGGCACGGCGGCCAGCGCCGGGTCGGCGCGCAGCACGGCGGCCAGCCGCCTGCCGTCCGTGCAGCCGTGCCCGTTGACGCTGGAGACCACCACCAGATCCGGGTTGTGCCGGTGGCACTCCGCGGCGAACAGCTCCTCCGGCACGCAGGCACCGAGGTTGATCACCCGGTGCCCGGCCTCCTCGAGCAGCAGTTGCAGGTAGACCAGGTTCCAGGTGTGCGCGTCGGAGGAGACCGTGCCGAGCAGCACGGTGCGTCCACCGCCGGCCGGCGCCGGCCGGGCCGGTGCCGACACGGTCATCGGCGTACTCCGGCGGCGGTGAGGGCGTCGAGAAAGCCGTCGAGCCGCTCCAGGCCCCAGAACCGGTGCCGGCCGGCGATGAAGTACGGCACCGCGAAGATGTCGTCGTCGTACGCGCTCGCCAGGGCCCGCACGGCCGCGTCGCGCAGGGCCGGGTCGGCCACGGCGGCCCGCGTCCCGGCCGGATCGATCCCGGCCTCGGTCGCGAGGCCGGCCAGCACCGCCGGGTCGCTGATGTTCTCGCCGCGCTCCCAGCGGGCGCGCGCCGCCGCCTGGTAGAACGCCCAGCCGCGCCCCTGCTGCTGGGCGTGGAGCCAGGCCAGGTGCGGGACCGCCCAGTCGACGTCCATGTCCGCCGGCCACGCCATCCGGTAGCCGAACCGCTGCACCAGCCGGTTGGTGTCGGCCAGCAGGTACTCGTGCTTGGCCCGGCTGATCGGAGTGTCCAGGAAGGCCGAATCCGCCTCGGCCAGCGCGGCGCGCAGCCCGTCATCCGGCACCCAGTGCGGCACGAAGGTGATGGCGTCCGGCGCTTCCGGCCAGCGTTCCGCGAGCTGGCGTACGGCGAGCCAGCTGCGCGGGCTGCGGAACGAGAAGTAGAGCCGGGGAGGCTTACGCATGTCGGGGGGTCTCCTCGGATTCAGGCTTCGATCGGGGTGGGGAGCGCCGTCAGGAACCGCCGGACCTCGGCGGTCACCTCGGCGGCCTGTTCCAGATGGCAGAAGTGGCCACCGCCGGACCGGGTGTGCACGGTCGCCGTCGGCA
The DNA here is from genome assembly GCF_040634005.1 of Micromonospora sp. NPDC007271. Classification (NCBI taxonomy): domain Bacteria; kingdom Bacillati; phylum Actinomycetota; class Actinomycetes; order Micromonosporales; family Micromonosporaceae; genus Micromonospora; species Micromonospora sp. NPDC007271. Next base: position 171,705 of record NZ_JBEYER010000002.1, on the reverse strand, counting down.
TGGCCCGGCGGAACGCCTCGGTGCGGGGACCGGCGAGCGCCGCGTCGGCGGCGCCGCTGATCACCAGCGTCGGCACCGGGACGGTGCCGAGTTCGAGGTCGGTGGTGGTGATGAACTGGCGGAGCAGGGCGACGAAGCCGAGTGGGCCGACCCGCTCGAGGGCCTTGGCGACCATCGTGTCGACCAGATCCGGGTCGAGTGCGTGCCGCCGCTCGCCCAGCTTGAGCCGGACCCCCTCCCCGATCACCGCGCGGAACCGGGCGAGTTCCCGGTCGAAGAGCCGCCAGTCGACCGGGTCGTCGGGGGGACGGAAGTACGGGGCGAGCAGCACGACGCCCTGGAACGCGGGACGGTCCGCCTCGGCGAGGAGTTCCAGCACCGCGTTCGCCCCGAACGAGTGGCCCACCAGCAGGGCGGGTGGTTCGGGGAGCAGCGCCAGGGCGTGCCGCAGCAGCGTTGCGGGGCTGGTGCGGTGCACCCAGGCGTACTGTGCGCCGGCTCGCCACGGCAGGTCGAGGGCGTAGGGGGTGAAGGGGAGGTCACCGCGCAGCGCGTCGACGAACGGCCGCCAGGTGTGCCAGGAGTCCTCCAGGCCGTGGGCGAGCACCAGCGCCGGGCCGCTGCCCGGGCCGCGGTGCACCCCGAGGCGTTCGCCGTCGCACTCCACCTCGACGACGGGATTCCAGGTCACGGCGTACCTCCGAGCCTTGCCCGCCGCGGGGTGGCCGGCTCGTGGCGGCTCCCCGCGGCGGGACCAGGGCGGTCATGTGGGTCAGTCCTGCCAGCCGGCGTACTGCTTGACGACGTCGTAGACGGCGCGCAGGTTCTCCATCTTGGGCAGCTCGGTCTGCGGGATCTCGATCTTGTACATCTTCTCCAGCCGAGCCAGGATCTCGATGGCCCGCAGCGAGTCCGCGTCGTGGTCGTCGATGAAGTGGCTGGTCTCGGTGATCTCCTCGGGCTCGACCTCGAGGACCTCGGCGACGACCTCACGCAGCTCGTTCATCCGGTTGCTCATGACCTGGGTCATCGTGCTGCCTTCCCTTCTCTGGTGTGGTTGCTGGCTCAGCCGGTCGGCCCGGCGGCCAGTTCGGTGTCCGGCCGGGCGACCGCGAGCATCGAGCCGACGACGGCGATCCGCCGATCGCCGACCCAGGTCTCGCCGCGCATGACCGCGCTGTTGGTTTTGAGCGACTCCACGACCACCTCGTGGCGCATGACGTCGCCGGGGTACGCGGCCCCGAGGAACTCGAAGTCCCGGGCCGCGCCGAACACGAGGGTCCCCTCCGTGGTCTCGCCGGCCGCCCTGGCGGTGAGCAGCCAGAGCACCGCCCCGGCCTGCCCGAGCGACTCCACGATCAGCGACGCCGGATAGGCGTACGCGGACTGCGGCAGCCCGTCGGCGAGGCCGGCGAAGCAGGGCTCGCTGCCGCTGACCGCCTTGGTCGCCACGACGCGCCGGCCGGGCTCCACCTCGAGGACCCGGTCGACCTGCAGGATCGGGTGCCGGTGCGGCAGGATCGCGGTGAGGTCGGCGTAATCAAGCATCGGTCCGCTCCAGCACGCGCAGTTCCAGGGTGGCCTTCGCGCTGACCGCGCCGTCGCCGCGGCGGCAGTCGGCGACCGCCCGCACCCGCCGCGGGTCCTCCGGGTCGTCGGTCAGCCGGCAGCTGACGGTGAGGACGTCACCGGGCAGCAGCGGCGCCTTGAACCGCACCGACCGCACCACGGCCAGCTCGACCCGGGCGTCCGGGCCGCGGTCGGCCTCGACGGCCCGGCGGGCCGCCTGGTAGACCGACTCCAGCGTGAACACCCCGGGGTAGATGGGGAAGCCGGGATAGTGGCCCTCCAGGTACGGGTCGGTGGCCACGATCCGCTTGGTCGCGGTGACCCCGTCGGCGCCGGGTTCCACCTGGTCGACCGCGTCCAGTGGCGCGGCGAAACTGCGGGCCATGGCCCCTCCTCTCTGCTCCGCTGTCCGATTGCACCGGGGCCGGCTCGAGGCCGGCTCAGGGTCGGCTCGGGCCCTCAGAGCACGATCCCGCCGTCGACCTGGAGCACCTGACCGGTGATGTAGGTGGCCCGGTCGGAGGCCAGGAAGGACACCAGCTCCGCCACGTCGGCCGGCTGGCCGAGCCGGCGCAGCGGGATCATGCCGACGGCCTTCGAGCGGGCCTTCTCGGGCAGGGCGGCCGTCATGTCGGTCTCGATGAACCCGGGCGCCACCACGTTCACCCGGATCCCGTACGGGCCCAGCTCCTTGGCCAGGGCCCGGCTCATCGCGTTGATCCCGCCCTTGCTGGCCGAGTAGTTGGCCTGGGTGGCGTTGCCGTACACCCCGGCGACCGAGGACATGTTGATCACGCTGCCGCGCTTGCGCTTCATGAAGTTGAACACCGCCGCCCGGCAGAAGTTGTAGGTGCCGGTGAGGTTGGTGTCCACCACCGCCTCCCAGTCGGCGAACGGCATCAGCACCAGCGGCTTGTCCCGGACGATGCCGGCGCTGTTGACCAGCGTCTCCACCGGGCCGAGCTCCGCCTCGACGGCGGCGACGAACTCCGTCGCCGCGTCCGGGTCGGCCACGTCGCAGGGGGCGTGGAAGCAGCGCACCCCGCGCTGCTTGACGGCGTCGGCGGTCTCCGCCGCCGCCTCGCCGCCGCTGCGGTAGCAGAACGCCACGTCGTACCCGTCCTCGGCCAGCCGCAGCGCCACCGCGCGGCCGATGCCGCGCGAGCCGCCGGTGACCAGCGCCGTGCGCTGCTCCATCAGATCCTCCTAGCGGTCCGCGCCGGCGCCGTCGGCGGCCATCGCGGCGATCAGGCTCTTCGGGCGCATGTCGGTCCACTCGCGCTCGACGAAGTCGAGGCAGGCCTGCCGGCTGTCCTCGCCGAAGGCGGTGCGCCAGCCGTCCGGCACCGGCACGAACGACGGCCACAGCGAGTGCTGCCCCTCGTCGTTGACCAGCACCAGGTACCGGCCCTCCTCGTTCTCGAACGGGTTGCTGCTCATCGCGGTTCTCCCTCTCCCTCGGATTCGGTGTCGATCGCGCCCAGCCGCTCGGCCAGCACCCGGCCGATGGCGGCCAGCGGCTCCGGCTGGGTCATGTCGTTGTGCTGGCAGTCGACGTCGTACGTCCGCACCGTGCCGGACAGGTGCGGCCGCCAGGCGGCCACCGGGTCCACCCCGGGCGCCCGGTCGCGGATGGCGACGAAGAGCAGCGCGTCGAGGTCGGCGTGCCCCGGCCGGTGCTCCCGGGCCAGCCGCGAGTTGTTGGCGAACACCTCGTACAGGGCGGTGACGTGCCGGGCCTCCAGCCGGCCGAGGACGCCCTCGTTGCGGCTGAGCAGCTCGGCGACCCGCTCCTCGTCGACCGGCTGCGCGTCGGCGGCGTCGGCCGGGTAGCCGGCCAGTTGCAGCATCCCGGCCAGGAACTCGGTGCGGTTGAGGATCGCCGGCTCGGCCCGCTCCGCCTCGGTCTTCGGGAACGAGTCCAGCAGCGCCAGCAGCGCCACCCGCTCGCCCTCGGCCCGCAGCCGGGCGGCGATCTCGTGGGCGATCAGCCCGCCGAACGACCAGCCCAGCAGGTGGTACGGGCCGGCTGGCTGGATCTCGCGGATGCGGGCCAGGTAGTCCTCGGCGATCTGCCCGACGTCGCCCGGCAGCTCCTCGCGCTCGGCCAGGCCCCGCGACTGCAGGCCGTAGATCGGTCGGTCGGTGAGGTGCCCCATCAGACCGGAGTACGACCAGCTGAAACCGCTGGCCGGGTGGACGCAGAACAGCGGCGGCCGGGCGCCGTGCCGGCGCAGCGGCAGCAGCACCTCGAACGCGCCCCGACCGTCGTCGGCGGTGTCCAGCCGGTCGGCCAGCTCGGCCACGGTCGGCGCCTCGAACAGGGTACGGATCGCCAGGTCCACCTCGAAGGTGGCGCGCACCCGGCTGATCAGCCGGGTGGCCAGCAGCGAGTGGCCGCCCAGGTCGAAGAAGCCGTCGTCGATGCCCACCTCGGGTACGCCGAGCACCTCGGCGAAGAGGCCGCAGAGCACCCGTTCCCGGTGGCTGCGCGGGGCCCGCCGCTGCGTGCCCGCCCCGGTGTCGGCGGCCTCCGGCACCGGCAGGGCACCCCGGTTCAGCTTGCCGTTCGGGGTCAGCGGCAGCTCGTCCACCGTCACCACCGCCGCCGGCACCATGTACTCGGGCATCGCCGCGGCCACCGCGGCGCGCAGCTCGGCCGGCTGCGGGGTCCGGCCGGGCGCCGGTACGACATAGCCGACCAGCCGCTGGTCGCCGGGGCGGTCCTCGCGGACGATCACCGCGCAGCGGGCCACGTCGTCGTGGCCGGCCAGCACCGCCTCGATCTCGCCCAGTTCGATCCGGAAGCCGCGCAGCTTGACCTGGTCGTCGACCCGGCGCAGGAACATCAGCTCGCCGCGCTCGGTCCAGCGCACGATGTCGCCGGTGCGGTACATCCGGGTGCCGGGCGGGCCGAACGGGTCGGCCACGAACTTCCCGGCGGTCTGGCCCGGCCGGGCCAGGTAGCCCCGGGCCAGGCCGCCACCGGCGACGTACAGCTCGCCGGGCACGCCGGGCGGCACCGGCCGCAGCCGGGCGTCGAGCACGTACAGCCGGGTGTTGGCCAGCGGGCCGCCGATCGGCAGCGGGCCGGGCGGGATCGCCGCGCCCGGTTCGATCCGGTACTCGGTGCAGTTGACCGTGGTCTCGGTCGGGCCGTACATGTTGTACACCGCCACGCCGGGGTGCTCGCGGCGCCACTCGTCGACCACCTCGCCGAGCAGCAGCTCCCCGCCGAGCAGCAGTTCGGCGGTCGGCGCGTAGTCGTCCGGCAGGGCGGCCAGCAGCGGCAGGTGGCTCGGGGTCGCCTTCAGGAAGGTGCAGGCGTGCCGGCGCAGCCGCTCCCGGGTGGCCGGGTCGTCGTCCAGGCCCGCGACGTGCACCGTACCGCCGACGGTCAGCGGCACCCACATGCCGGTGACGCTCAGGTCGAACGAGACCGACGAGTGCAGCAGCGCGCTGCCGCGCACGCCCTGGTAGTCGCCGCCGGCGAAGGTGAGGTAGTCGGTGAGCGAGCGGTGCTCGATCACCACGCCCTTCGGCCGGCCGGTCGAGCCGGAGGTGTAGATGACGTACGCCGGGTTGTTCAGCCGCAGCGGGGCGGCCCGGTCGGCGTCGGTGACCGGCTCGGCCGGGAAAGCGGCCGGGTCGCACCCGTCCACCAGCAGCCGCGGCACCCCGCCGGCGTCGGCGGGCAGCGCGGCGGCGGTGGCCGCGTCGGTGAGCAGCAGCGCGGGCGCGGTGTCGGCGAGCATGAAGGCGATCCGGTCGGCCGGGTAGCCGGGGTCGACCGGCACGTACGCGCCGCCGGCCTTGAGCACCGCGAGCAGCCAGCCGACCAGCCGGGCGGAGCGGGGCAGCGCCACCGCGACGAACCGCTCCGGGCCGACGCCGCGCGCGATCAGCAGCCGGGCCAGCCGGTTGGTGTACGCGTCCAGCTCGGCGTAGGTCACCTCGGTGTCGGCGTCGACCAGGGCCGGCGCGTCCGGGGTACGGGCGACCTGCGCGGCGAACAGCTCCGGCAGGGTGGCCGCCGGCACCGGTGCGGCGGTGTCGTTCCAGGTGACCAGCACCCGCTCGCGCTCCGCCCCGGTGAGCAGGTCCACCACGCCGATCGGCTGGTCCGGGTCGGCGGCGAGGGCGGTGAGCATGGTGAGCAGCCGGTCGGCGATCCGCTCGACGGTGCCGTGGTCGAACAGGTCGGCGCTGTACTCGATCCGGCCGGCCAGCCCGGCCGGGGCACCGGCCTCGTCCAGCTGCTCGGCGAGGCTGACGTTCAGGTCGAACTTGGCGCCGCCGGTGCCCGCCGGCAGCCCGGACACGGTCAGGCCGGGCAGCTCCACGTCGAGGCGGGCGTGGTTGTGCACCGCCAGCACCACCTGGAACAGCGGGTGCCGGGCCACCGACCGGGTGGGGTTGAGCACCTCGACCAGCCGCTCGAACGGCACGTCCGCGTGGGCGTACGCGGCCAGGTCGGTGGCGCGGACCCGGTCCAGCAGCTCACCGAAGGTCGGGTCGCCGGCGGTGTCGGTGCGCAGCACCAGGGTGTTGACGAAGAAGCCGATCAGCCCGTCGACGGCCTCGTCGACCCGGCCGGCGATCGGGGTGCCGAGCGGGATGTCCTCGCCGGCGCCGAGCCGGGTGAGCAGCGCCGCCAGGGCGGCCTGGGCCACCATGAACAGGCTCGCCTGCCGTTCCCGGGCCAGGCCGGTCAGCCGGGCGTGCAGCTCGGCCGGCACCTCGAAGGTCACGCTGCCGCCGCGCCGGCTGGACACCGCCGGGCGGGGCCGGTCGACCGGCAGTTCCAGCTGCTCGGGCAGGCCGGCGAGGGTCTGCGCCCAGTAGCCGGTCTGCCGGCTGACCAGGCTGTCCGGGTCGGTCTCCTCGCCCAGCACGGCGCGCTGCCAGAGCGCGAAGTCGGCGTACTGCACGGGCAGGGCGGGCAGGTCGGGCGCCCGGCCGGCCCGGCGGGCGGTGTACGCGGCGGCCAGGTCCGCCGAGAGCGGCCCGGCCGACTGCCCGTCGCTGGCGATGTGGTGCATGAGCAGCAGCAGGACGTGCTCGTCGTCGGCGAGCCGGAACAGGTCGGCGCGCAGCGGCGGCTCACCGGCCAGGTCGAACCGGTGCCCGATCGCGGCGGCCAGCGCGGCCGGCAGCTCCGCCTCGGTGACGTCGTACCCGGCCAGCACCGGCACGGCCGCCGCCGGGTCGAGCACCCGCTGGTACGGCTCGCCGTCGACCTCGACGAAGACGGTGCGCAGCGTCTCGTGCCGGGCCGCCACGTCGGCCAGCGCGGCGTGCAGGGCGGCCCGGTCCAGCTCGCCGCGCAGCCGCAGGGCCAGCGGCACGTTGTAGCTGACGTCGGAGTCGTCGAAGCGGTTGAGGAACCACAGCCGGCGCTGGGCGTACGACACCGGCACCAGTTCGGGGCGTGGTCCGGGGCGCAGCGGCGGGCGGCTCTCCTCGCCGGCCAGCAGCCGGGCGGCGAGACCGGCCACGGTCGGCGTCTCGAACACCGCCCGGATCGGCAGCTCCACGCCGAAGACCGCGCGGATCCGGTTGACGATGCGGGTGGCCAGCAGCGAGTGCCCGCCGAGGGCGAAGAAGTCGTCGTCCACGCCGACCCGCTCGATGCCGAGCACGTCGGCGAAGACGCCGCAGAGCAGCTCCTCCTGCGGGGTGCGGGCGGCCCGCCCGCCGCCGGAACCGAAGTCCACCGCGGGCAGCGCCTTGCGGTCGACCTTGCCGTTCTTGCTCAGCGGCAGCGCGTCCAGCCGGACCACCACCGAGGGCACCATCGCGTCCGGCAGCCGGGCGGCGACGTGGTCGCGCACCGCCTCCGGGTCGGCGTCGCCGACGACATACCCGACGAGGCGGTTGGTGCCGGCCGGGTCGGTGTTCACGGCCACCGCCGCGGCGGTCACCCCGGCCGCGGCGCGCAGCGCCGCCTCGACCTCGCCCAGCTCGATCCGCTGGCCGCGGATCTTGACCTGGTCGTCGTTGCGGCCGAGGAACTCCAGTTGCCCGTCGGGGCGGTGGCGGACCCGGTCACCGGTGCGGTAGAGACGGGCGCCGGGCCGGTCGGAGAACGGGTCGGCGACGAAGACGGTGGCGGTGCGGCGCGGGTCGCCCAGGTAGCCGAAGCCGACCCCGACGCCGCCGACGCACAGCTCGCCGGGCACGCCGGGCGGCACCGGCTGCAGGTTCGCGTCGAGGACGTACAGCTGGGTGTTGCGGATGGCCCGGCCGATCGGCACCCGGTCCGCGTCGACGTCGGCCGGGGTGGCGATGACCGCGTGCGTGACGTCGTCGGAGCACTCGGTCGGGCCGTACGCGTTCATCAGCGGGATCCCCGGATACCGGGCCAGCCAGCGGTGGCACAGCTGCGGCGGCAGCGCCTCGCCGGTGACCATCAGCCAGCGCAGCTTCGCCAGCTCGGGCACCGGGGCGCCGGCGTCCCAGGCGTCCAGCGCGGTCCGCAGCAGCGACGGCACCACCTCGAGGATGGTCACCCCGTGCCGGTCCACCCGGCCGAACAGGGCGCCCGGGTCCAGCGCGGTGTCGTCGTCGACCACGTCGACGCTGCCGCCGGTGACCAGCGAGGAGAGCATCTGCCAGACCGACACGTCGAAGGTGAGGGCGGCGTTCTGCACCACCACGTCGGCGTCGGTGAGGTTCAGGTCCTCCACCTTGGCCAGCAGGTGGTTGAGCATCCCCCGCCGGTGCACCATGGCGCCCTTGGGGCGGCCGGTGGAGCCGGAGGTGAAGATCACGTACGCCAGGTCGGCCAGGCCGGCGGCGAGCGGTGCCGGGGCGACCGGCGGGCCGGCCGGGGCCAGCGGCAGGACGGTGACCGGGACACCGGCGGCGGCGACCACCTCGGCGGCCAGCGCCTCGTGCGCCGCGTCGACCAGCAGCCAGCGGGTGCCGCTGTCGGCGAGCAGGTCGGCGTTGCGGGCCACCGGCGAGCGCGGGTCCAGCGGCAGGTACGCGCCGTCGGCGGTGAGCGCGGCCAGCACCCCGGTGATCGCGTCGGCGCCCCGGTCGGTCAGCAGCGCGGCCAGCGAGCCCCGCCCGAACCCGGCGGCCCGCAGCCGGGCGGCCAGCTCGTCGGCCCGGCCCGTCAGCTCGGCGTAGGTGAGGGTCTGCCGCGGGTCGGTCACCGCGACCGCGTCGGGGCGCTCGGCGGCCACCGCGCGGATCAGCGTCACCGGGTCCTCGCCGGGCAGTGGCCGGCCGGTGGCGTTCCAGTCGACGAGCAGCCGCTGCCGTTCGGCCGGGCCGACCACGTCGATCGCGCCGATCGGGGTGTCCGGGGTGGCGACGGCGGCCTCCAGCATCCGGACGAACCCGGTGCGGATCCGCTCGGCGGTCGCCTCGTCGAACAGGTCCCGGCTGTAGTCCAGCCGGCCGTCGATCCCACCGTTGGGCGTCGGCGCTTCGGTGAGGTCGATCGAGAGGTCGAACTGGGCCGCGTGCGCGCCGACGTTGTCGACGGCGACCCGCAGGCCGGGCAGGTCCAGGTCGACCGTGGCGTTGTTCTGCAGCACCAGCATGACCTGGAACAACGGGTTGCGGGCCATCGACCGGGGCGGGTTGAGCACCTCGACCAGCCGCTCGAACGGCGTGTCCTGGTGCGAGTACGCGGTCAGGTCGGCCTCGCGGACCCGGTCGAGCAGCTGCCGGAAGGTGGGGTTGCCGGCGGTGTCGGTGCGCAGCACCAGCGTGTTGACGAACATGCCGACCAGCTCGTCGAGCGCCTCGTCGGTGCGGCCGGCGATCGGGCTGCCGATCGGCACGTCGGTGCCGGCGCCGAGCCGGGTGAGCAGGGCGGCCAGGGCCGCCTGGCACACCATGAACAGGCTGACCCCGGTGGCGTGCACCAGCGCGTTGAGCCGCTCGTGCAGGGCCGGTTCGATGACGAAGCTCAGCATGCCGCCCTGGTGGCTGGCGACCGGCGGGCGCGGCCGGTCGGCCGGCAGGGCCAGCTCGTCCGGGGCGCCGGCCAGCGCGTCCCGCCAGAACCGCACCTGCTGCGCGATCTCGCTGTCCGGGTCGGCCTCGTCGCCGAGCACCGCGCGCTGCCAGAGGGCGTAGTCGGCGTACTGGACCGGCAGCGGGGTGAACTCCGGCGCCCGCCCGGCGACCCGGGCGGCGTACGCGGTGGAGAAGTCCCGGCCCAGCGGGGCCATCGACCAGCCGTCCCCAGCGATGTGGTGCAGCACCAGCAGCAGGAAGTACTCGCCGCCGCCGAGGGCGAACAGCCGGGCCCGCAGCGGCGGGTCGACGGCCAGGTCGAACCCCCGCCGGGTCTCGGCGAGCATCAGCTCCCGGACCTGCGCCGGGTCGGCGGTCTCCACGGTGATCTCCGGGCAGGCCGTCTCGGCGTCGAGGATCACCTGGTACGGGTCGCCGTCGGCGTCCGGGTAGATCGTGCGCAGGCTCTCGTGCCGCTCGAGCACGTCGCGCAGCGCGGCGCGCAGCGCGGCCACGTCCAGTTCACCGGTGAGCCGCAGCAGGATCGGGATCTTGTACGGCGAGTCGGCGCCGGAGAGCCGGTTGATGAACCAGAGCCGGTTCTGTGCGTACGACAGCGGGATCCGCTCCGGGCGGGGCATCGGTTCCAGGGCGCGGCGAGCCCGCTTCGCGTCGCCGAGGCGGGCGGCGAGCCCGGCCACGGTGGGCGACTCGAACAGGTCCCGGATGGCCAGTTCCGCGCCGAGCGCGGTGCGGATCCGGCTGACCAGGCGGGTGGCCAGCAGGGAGTGGCCGCCGAGGGCGAAGAAGCTGTCGTCGATGCCGATCTCGGGCAGGCCGAGCACGTCGGCGAAGAGGGCGCAGAGCGCCTCCTCCGTCGGGGTGCGCGGCGCCCGGCGGGTGGAGCCGGCCGCGTAGTCGGGCGCGGGCAGGGCCCGTCGGTCCACCTTGCCGTTGCCGGTCAACGGCAGGGTGTCCAGCACCACCACCGCGGCCGGGACCATGTACTCGGGCAGCACCTCGGCGGCGTGCGCGCGCAGCGCGGTCGGGTCGGGCGCCGCCGCAGCGCGCAGTGCGTCGGCGACCGCCGCCGACGGGTTGGCGGCGGGTACCACGTAGGCGACCAGCCGCTTGTCGCCGGGCCGGTCCTCGCGGACCACCACGGCCACCTGGCCGAGGCCGGGGTCGCGGGCCAGCACCGCCTCGATCTCGCCGAGCTCGATCCGGAAGCCGCGGATCTTCACCTGCTCGTCGGCGCGGCCGACGAACTCCAGCGTGCCGTCGGGCCGCCAGCGCACCACGTCGCCGGTGCGGTACATCCGGGAGCCGGCGTCGAACGGGTCGGCCACGAACCGCTCGGCGGTCAGCCGGGGCCGGTTCAGGTAGCCGCGGGACAGTCCGGCGCCGGCGATGTACAGCTCACCGGCCACCCCGGGCGGGGTGGGGCGCAGGTAGTCGTCCAGCACGTACAGCCGCATGTTGTCCAGCGGCCGGCCGATCGGCACCGAGTCCGGCACCTCGGCCACCGCGTGCATCAGGTGGTGGGAGGCGAACGTGGTGGTCTCGGTCGGGCCGTAACCGTCGCCGACCACCAGGCCCGGGCAGGCCGCCAGCACCCGGCGCACCATCGGCGCGGGCACCACGTCGCCGCCGGTCCACACCTCGCGGACCTGCGCGAACGCCTCCGGCGTCTCCTCGGCCAGCAGCCGGAACAGGCCGGCGGTCAGCCAGAGCGCGGTGACCCCGCCGCCGGTGAGCACGGCCCGCAGGTCGTCCATGCTCAGCTCGCCGGGCGGCGCCACGACCAGTTCGCCGCCGTTCAGCAGCGGCACCCACAGCTCGTACGTGGAGGCGTCGAAGGCCAGCGGCGAGTGCAGCAGCACCCGGCGCTGCCGGTCGGTGCGCCAGGCCCGGTCGGCGGCGAGGCTGAGCACGTCGTGGTGGGTGACCATGACGCCCTTCGGGAGCCCGGTCGACCCGGAGGTGTACATGACGTAGGCGAGCTGCCGGGGGTGGGCGGGCCGGGCCGGCTCGGCGTCCGGCCGGGCGGCGATCCCGGCGGCGGCGTCGCCGTCGACCGTGACCACCGTCATCTCGTGGTCGAACCGCAAATGGGCCATGGCCCGGTCGGTGAGCAGCACCGAGCTGGCCGTGTCGGTGGCGATGTGGGTCAACCGGTGCGCCGGGTAGCGCGCGTCCAGCGGCACGTACGCCGCGCCGGCCTTGAGGATCGCCAGCACCGACACCACCTGGTCGACCGAGCGTTCCTGCAGCAGGGCGACCCGGTCCTCGGCGGCGACGCCGAGCGCCACCAGGTGCTGGGCGAGCCGGTTGGCCCGGACGTCGAGTTCCCGGTAGGTCAGCGTGCCGCCGTCGGCGGCGCGGATCGCGACCTGGTCCGGGGTGCGGGCGGCCTGCGCGGCGAACCGGGCGGCCACCCCGCCGGCCGGCGCCGGCTCGGGCTGGACGGTGTCGTTCCAGTCGGCCAGCACCAGCCGCCGCTCGGCCGCGTCGAGGACGTCCAGCTGCCCGACCGGGGTGCCCAGGTCGGCGGCGAGGCCGCCGAGCAGGCGCAGCAGCCGGTCGGCGAGGCGCTGGGCGGCGTCGGCCGGGAAGAGGTCGACGCGGTGGTCGAGCTGCAGCTTCAGCCGCTCGCCGGGGATCGCGGTGACGGTGATCGGGTAGTGGGTGGCGTCCCGCCCGGACACCCCGGTCAGCCGCAGGCCGGTGCCGGGCAGGCTGAGCAGCTTCGGGTCGAGGGGGTAGTTCTCGAAGACGACCAGGGTGTCGAAGAGTTCCCCGTGGCCGGCGAGCCGCTGCACCTCGGTCAGCGGCAGGTGCTGGTGGGCCATCAGCGCGGACTGCTGGTCCTGCAGGCGCGACAGCAGCCGGGCGACCGGCTCGGCCGGGTCCAGCCGCAGCCGGACCGGCAGGGTGTTGATGAAGAGCCCGACCATGGTCTCCACGCCGGCGATCTCCGGCGGACGGCCGGAGACCGTGCCGCCGAAGACCACGTCGCCGCGGCCGGTCAGCGCGCCGAGCAGCACGCCCCAGGCGCCCTGCAGGATGGTGTTGAGGGTGACGCCGTGCCGGCGGGCCTGCGCCTGCAGGTCGGCGGTCAGCTCGGCGGTCAGGTCGACGACAAGCCGGTCGGGCAGTTCCGGGGTCCGCGCCGGGTCGGCCGGGGCGAGCAGGGTCGGCTCGGCCAGGCCCGCGAGGGCGTCGGCCCAGGCCTGCTCGGCGGTGGCCCGGTCCTGGGTGCCGAGCCAGGCCAGGTAGTCGCGGTAGGGCGCCACCCGGGGCAGCTGTCGGTCGTCGCCGCCGGCGGCGTACAGGGCCAGCAGTTCCCGCATCAGCGTCGGCACCGACCAGCCGTCGAGCAGGATGTGGTGGTTGGTGAGCACCAGCCGGTGCGCGGCGTCGGCCAGCCGCAGCAGGGTGAACCGCAGCAGCGGCGGGCGGGTCAGGTCGAAGCCCTCGGCCCGGTCGGCGGCGAGCAGCTCGCGAACCCGGTCGGCCTGCTCCGCGCCGGTCAGCGTACGCAGGTCGTGCTCCCGCCAGCCGGCGCGCAGCCCGTCCACCACCACCTGCACCGACTCGCCGGAGGAGCGCTGGCGGAACGCGGCCCGCAGGTTGGCGTGCCGGGCCAGCAGGGCGTCGGCGGCGGTGCGCAGGGCCGCCCCGTCGAGCTCGCCGGCCAGGTCGAAGCAGAGCTGCACGGTGTAGACGTCGCGGTGCGGCCCGTCGTACAGGGCGTGGAACAGCAGCCCCTCCTGCAGGGCGGAGAGCGGCAGCAGGTCGCTGGCGGCCGGCTGGGCGGCCTCGATCGCCTCGATCTCCTCCTGCGACAGGCGCAGCAGCAGGTCGGACGGGGTGTGCCCACCGGCGCCGGGGGCGGCGGCGTGTGCGACCAGGGCGTCCAGCGCGGCCAGCCAGTCGTCGGCCAGCTCGCGTACCTCCGCCTCGCTGAGCAGGCTCTGCGGCCAGGAGAAGGTCGCCGACAGGCGGGGGCCGTCGGCGTGGTCCCGGGTGACCGCGTTGACCTCGATGGCGTGCGGCACCGGCAGGGCGCCGTCCGCGCCGCCGCCGAGAGCCTGGGTGTCGGCGGCGACCGCCCAGTCGGTGTCCCCGCCGTCGGCGGTGGCGAACCGGCCGAGGTAGTTGAAGCCGATCTGCGCCGCGGGCCGGTCGGCCAGCCGGCGGGCGGTGTCGGCGTTGAGGTGGCGCAGCAGGCCGTAGCCGATGCCGTTGTCCGGCACCGCGCGCAGCTGCTCCTTGACCCGCTTGATCGCGCGGCCGGCGGCGGCGCCCCCGGCGAACGCCTCGGCCAGGTCGAGCCGGCCGAGGTCGAGCCGGACCGGGTACATGGTGGTGAACCAGCCGACGGTGCGGGACAGGTCCAGGCCGGCGGCCAGTTCCTCCCGGCCGTGGCCCTCCAGGTCGACCAGCAGGCCGGTGGCGTCCGCCGCGCCGCGCCGGCGCCGCCACCGGGTGACCGCGAGGGCGAGCGCGGTGAGCAGCACGTCGTTGACCCGGCCGTGGTAGGCCGCCGGCACCCGGGTCAGCAGCGGCGCGGTGCGCTCCGCGGGCAGGGTGACGGTCAGCGCCCGGCCGGTGTCCACGGTGTCCCGCGCCGGGTCGAGCGGCCGCGCCGCGAGCGGGGCCTCGCCGGTGCCGAGGCGGTCCAGCCAGCCGTCGAGTTCGGCCATCCGCTCCGGCCGCGCGGCCTCGGCGACCAGCTGCTCCGCGAAGCGGCGCAGCGAGGTCCGCACCGGCTCCAGTTCGGGGGTACGCCCGGCGGCGACCGCCTGCGCGGCGACGGCCAGGTCGGGCAGCAGGATCCGCCACGACACCCCGTCGACGACCAGGTGGTGCAGGGCCAGCAGCAGCCGGCCGGGCCGGTCCGGGCCGGCGTCGAACCACATCGCCCGCAGCACCCGCCCGTCGCCCGGCGACAGCCGGGCCTGCACCGCCTTGGCCTGCTCCTCGACGAGCGCCCGCAGCTCGTCGGCGTCCAGGCCGGTCGCGTCTATCCGGGTCACCAGGTCGGCGGCGGCCACCCTGCCGCGCTCGCCGATCACCTGCCGCCAGCCGCCCGGCTCGTCGCGGACCAGCCGCAGCCGCAGCGCGTCATGGTGGTCGACCAGCGCCTGCACGGCGGCGACCAGGTGCTCCGGCCGCAGCCCGGCCGGGGTGTTGACCAGCATCGACTGGTGGAAGCCGTCGATCGGGCCGCCCCGCTCGCGCAGCCAGTGCACGATCGGGGTCAGCGGCACCTCGCCGGTACCGTCGTCAACGGCCACCGGCGCGGCGCCGTCCGCCGCCGCCGCGGCGGCGGCGAGACCGGCCACCGTGCGGTGCAGGAAGACGTCCCGGGGGCTGAACGACAGCCCCGCCTTGCGGGCCCGGCTGACCAGTTGGATCGACACGATGCTGTCGCCGCCGAGGTCGAAGAAGCTCTCGTCGACGCCCACCGCGTCCAGGCCGAGCACCTCGGCGAACAGCCCGGCGAGCACCGTCTCGCGCTCGTTGGCCGGGGCCCGGCCACCGCCCGCGCCGGTGAAACCGGGTGCCGGCAGGGCCCGCCGGTCGAGCTTCCCGCTCGGGGTCAGCGGCAGCGCCGGGAGGCCGACGACGGCCGCCGGCACCATGTACTCGGGCAGACTGGCGCCGACGTGTGCGCGCAGCGCGGCCGGGTCGACCAGCGCGCCGGCCGCCGGCACCACGTACCCGACCAGGCGCTTCACGCCCGGCTGGTCCTCGCGGGCGATGACCGCGACCTGCGCGACGGCCGGGTGGCGGGACAGCACCGCCTCGATCTCGCCCGGCTCGACCCGGAAGCCGCGGATCTTCACCTGGGCGTCGGCCCGGCCGACGAACTCCAGCGTCCCGTCGGCACCCCAGCGCACCAGGTCGCCGGTGCGGTACATCCGCCCGCCCGGCGCGGCGGCGAACGGGTCCGCGACGAACCGCTCGGCGGTCAGCGTCGACCGGTCCAGGTAGCCGCGGGCCAGCCCGGCCCCGGCGACGTACAGCTCCCCGGGTACGCCGGGCGGCACCGGGCGCAGGAACCGGTCGAGGACGTAGGCCCGGGCACCGGCGACGGGGGCGCCGATCGGCGGGGCGCCCGCGCCGGGCACCAGCGGCGCGCTGAGCGTCGCCGCGACGGTGATCTCGGTCGGCCCGTACGCGTTGACCATGCGCCGACCGGGGGCGAACCGGGCGACCAGCTCCGGGCCGCAGGCGTCGCCGCCGACGACCAGGGTGCGCAGCACCGGCGGCGCCACGTCGGGCAGGCCGGCGAGCGCGGCCGGCGGGATCAGCGCGTGGGTCACCTGCTGGCCGGTCAGTACGGCGGCCAGGTCGTCGCCGACCAGCGGCCCGGGCGGCGGTACGACCAGTGCCGCCCCGGCACCGAAGGCGGCGCAGAGTTCCAGCACCGACGCGTCGAAGCTGGGCGAGGAGAACTGCAACACCCGGCTGTCGGGGTCGACGTCGAAGCCGGCCACGATCGCGGCGGTGAAACTCGGCAGCCCGGCGTGCGTGACCAGCACCCCCTTGGGACGGCCGGTGGAGCCGGAGGTGTAGATGACGTACGCGGGGTGCGCGGGCCGCAGCGGGGCGGCGCGCTCGGCGTCGGTGATCGGGCCGGCGGGCCGGGCCGACCGGTCCGCGACGGTGGCCGGCTCGTCGAGCACCAGCCGCGGCACGCCGGCGTCGGGCAGGTCGAGCCCGGACAGCGTGGCCAGCAGCACCGGCCGGGCGTCGGTGAGCATGAACGCGATCCGGTCCGCCGGGTAGTCCGGGTCGACCGGCAGCCAGGCGCCGCCGGCCTTGCTCACCGCGAGCGCGGCGGTGACCAGCTCCGGGCTGCGCGGCAGCGCCAGGGCGACCACCCGCTCGGGGCCGACGCCCCGCTCGATGAGCAGCCGGGCCAGCCGGTCGGCGGCGGCGTCCAGTTCGGCGTACGACATGGTGCCGTCGACGCCGATCAGGGCCGGCGCCTGCGGGCGGGCCGCGACCTGGGCGGCGAACAGCTCCGGGAAGGTGCGCGGCGGCACGGGCGCCGGCCCGGCGGACCAGGTGCCGAGGACGGCCGCGCGCTCGGCGTCGTCGAGCAGGTCGAGCGCGCCGACCGGCGTCTGCGGCGCGTCGACGACGGCGCTGAGCAGGCGGACCAGGCGGTCGGCGATCCGCCGCGCGGCCGGTGCGTCCAGCAGGTCGGGCCGGTGGTCCAGGCGGAGGGTGAGCCGCTCGCCGGGCAGCACGGCCAGGGTCAGCGGGTAGTGGGTGGCGTCGTGGCCGGTGACGCCGGTGACCCGCAGGCCGGTGCCGGGCAGGTCCAGCGCGGCCGGGTCGAGGGGGTAGTTCTCGAAGACGGTGAGCGTGTCGAACAGGTCGCCGTCGCCGGTGCCGGCCAGCCGGCGGATCTCGGCGAGGCCGAGGTGTTGGTGCGCCATCAGGGCGGCCTGCTCGTCCTGCACGCGGGCCAGCAGGGCGGCCAGGGACTCGGCCGGGTCGAGCCGGATCCGCACCGGCACGGTGTTGATGAACAGCCCGAGCATCGACTCGACGCCGGGCAGCTCCGGCGGCCGGCCGGCGACGGTGGCGCCGAAGACCAGGTCGGCGTCGCCGGTGAGGGTGCCGAGCAGCAGCGCCCAGGCGCCCTGGACGACGGTGTTGAGGGTGACGCCGAGCCGGCGGGCCGCGGCGGTGAGCCCGGCGGTCAGCTCCGCGGGCAGGGCCACGGCGAGCTGTTCGGGGGTGGCCGGGGGCCGCGCCGGGTCGGCCGGTACGAGCAGGGTCGGCCCGGCCAGCCCGCGCAGCGCGTCCCGCCAGGCCCGCTCGGCGGCGGCCCGGTCCTGCCGGTCGAGCCAGCCGAGGTAGTCGCGGTACGGGGTGACCGGCGGCAGCGTGCGGTCCTGCCCACCGGCGACGTAGTGCGCGAACAGCTCCTTGGCCAGCAGCGGCATCGACCAGCCGTCGAGCAGCACGTGGTGGTTGGTGAGCACCAGCGTCGCCCGCTCCGGCCCGGTCCGGATCAGCGCGGCGCGCAGCAGCGGCGGGCGGGCCAGGTCGAATCCGGCGGCGCGGTCGGCGGCGAGCAGCCGGGCCACCTCGGCGGCACGGTCCGCCGCGGGGTGGCCGGTCAGGTCGTGCTCCTGCCAGGCAGGGGCGATCTCGCGCGGCACCACCGCGACCGACTCGCCGGTCTTGCGTTGCCGGATGCCGACCCGCAGGTTGGCGTGCCGGGCCAGGATCGCGGCGAGGGCGCGGCGCATCCGGTCGCCGTCGACGGGGCCGGTCAGGTCCAGCGCGAACTGCACGGTGTAGAGGTCCGATGCCGTTCCGTCGTACAGCGCGTGGAACAGCAGCCCCTGCTGCAACGGTGACAGCGGCAGAATGTCCTCGACGCGTGACTGCTTCACCACGTTAACTCCACTCCGCTTCCAGTTCGTCCTCGAACTCGTCGATCTCGTCCTGGGACAGCGAGGCCAGCGTCAGGTCGGACGGGGTGTGCCCGCCGGTCCCGCCGGCCGCGGCGTACGCCACGATGCCGTCCAGGGCCGCCCGCCAGTCGTCGGTGAGCTGACGGACGTCGCCCGCGTCGAGCAGCCCGGCCGGCCACCGCCACACCGCGGTGAATCGCGGCCCGTCGGGGCCGTCCACGGTCCAGCTCGTGACCTCGATCGGGTACGCCACCGGCTGCTCCGGGTCCGCCCCGCCGCCGATCCGCCCGGCGGACCCGCCCAGCCGGCCCAGGTGGTTGAACATGATCTGCGGCTCGGCCAGGTCCGCCAGCACGTGCGCGGTCTCGCTGTTCAGGTGTCGCAGCAGGCCGTAACCGAGGCCGTCGTCGGGCGCGGCCCGCAGCTGCTCCTTGACCCGCTTGAGTGCGGTTCCGACGGCCGGGCCGCCGTTGCGCACCTGGTCCCACTCCACCGTGCCGGGATCGAGGCGGACTGGAGCCAGGCTCGTGAACCAGCCGACGGTGCGGGACAGATCCATCCCCGGTACGTCGTCGGCGCGGCCGTGCCGCTCCAGGTCCACCAGCACCGCCGGGTCGGCGCCCAGTCCGCGCCGCCGCCGCCAGTGCGCCACCGCGAGGGCCAGGGCGGTCAGCAGCGCGTCGTCGACCCGGGCGTGGAACAGCGCCGGTACGGCGGTCAGCAGCGGCTCGGTCTGCGCGGCGGGCAGCTCCACCCGCAGCTCGGCGAGGGTGGCGACGGTGTCCCAGGCCGGGTCGAGCGGGCGCCCGGCCAGGGCCGGCTCCGGCTGGTCGAGCAGCTTCGTCCACAGTGGCAGTTCGGCCAGCCGGGCCGGGCTGTGCGCGTCCCGGACCAGGTGCTCCGCCCATTCCCGCAGCGAGGTGCCGACCGGGGTGAGCCGGGGCGGCGTGCCGGGCGCGGCGTCGAGGGCGGCGGCCAAGTCGGGCAGCAGGATCCGCCACGAGACGCCGTCGACGGCCAGGTGGTGGATCAGGATCAGCAACTGCCCCGGCTCGGTGCCGGCGTCGCACCAGATGACCCGCACCATCCGGCCGGCCGTCGGGTCCAGCTCGGCGCGGGCCGCCTCGGCCAGCGCGGCCAGGTCGGGCTCACCGGCTTCGGCGGGCACGTCGGCGCCCCCGGCGCAACCGGTGGTGGGCACGTGGGTGATCAGGTCGGCGGCGGCCACGCTGCCGCGCGGGCCGATCACCAGCCGGCGCTGTCCGGCCGGGCCAGCCAGCCGCATCCGCAGCACGTCGTGGTGGTCGAGCAGCGCCTGCACCGCGCCGCGCAGCCGCTCGGCGGTCAGCCCGGCCGGCGCGGGCACCACCACCGACTGATGGAACCCGCCCAGCGGGCCGGCCCGGTCCAGCCACCAGTGCGCGATCGGGGTCAGCGGCAGCTCGCCGATGCCGGCGTCGGGGTCCACCTCGGCGTTGCCGGCCGCCTCCCGGGCCACCGCCGCCAGCGCCGCGACGGTCTTGTGGGTGAACACCTCGCGCGGGGTGAGCTCCAGCCCGGCCTGCCGCGCCCGGCTGACCAGCTGGATGGAGACGATGCTGTCGCCGCCGAGGTCGAAGAAGCTGTCGTCGACGCCCACCCGGGGCAGGCCGAGCACCTCGGCGACGAGGCCGGCGAGCAGTTCCTCGCGCGGGGTCGACGGCGCCCGCCCGCCGGTGGTGACCTCGGCGAAGTCGGGTGCCGGCAGCGCGGCCCGGTCGAGCTTGCCGTTGGCGGTCACCGGCAGGGCGTCCAGGGCCACCACCGCCGCCGGGACCATGTACTCCGGCAGCCGTCCGGCGACGTGCTCGCGCAGCACGGCCGCGTCGACCTGCTGGCCGGCGGCCGGTACGACGTACGCGACGAGCCGCTTGACCCCCGGCTGGTCCTCCCGGGCGAGGACCACGCACTGCCCCACCGACGGGTACTCGGCGATAGTCGCCTCGATCTCGCCCAGTTCGATCCGGAAGCCGCGGATCTTGACCTGGTGGTCGGTCCGGCCCACGTACTCCAGCACCCCGTCGGCGCGCCAGCGCACCACGTCCCCGGTCCGGTACATCCGCTCCCCGGGCGTGACGGACGGGTCGGTGGCGGCCAGCGCGGCGGCGAACGGGTCGGCGACGAACCGCTGGGCGGTGAGCCCGGCCCGGCCCTGGTACCCGCGGGCCAGCTGCACGCCGGCCAGGTACAGCTCGCCGGCCACGCCGGGCGGCACCGGCCGGAGGAACCCGTCCAGCACGTACAGCCGGGTGTTCCACACCGGCGCGCCGATCGGCACGCTCCGCTCCCCCGGCCGGCACGGCCAGTACGTCACGTCGACCGAGGCCTCGGTCGGCCCGTACAGGTTGTGCAGCTCGACGCCGTGCGCGCCGGCGGGGTCGAGGGTGGCGTGGAAGCGCTCGGCCAGGTCGGCGGGGAGCGCCTCGCCGCTGCAGATCACCCGGCGCAGCCCGGTGCAGCCGGCGGCGGCCGGTTCGGCCAGGAACGCCGCCAGCATGGACGGTACGAAGTGCAGCGTGGTGACCCGCTCGGCGCGGATCACCTCCGCCAGGTACGCCGGGTCCTTGTGCCCCTCGGGCCGGGCCACCACCAGGGTGGCGCCGACGACGGTGGCCCAGAAGAACTCCCAGACCGACACGTCGAAGCCGGACGGGGTCTTCTGCAGCACCCGGTCGGCCGGGGTGAGCCGGTACTCGTGCTGCATCCACAGCAGCCGGTTGACGATGCCCGCGTGCGGCACCACGACGCCCTTCGGGCGGCCGGTCGAGCCGGAGGTGTAGATCATGTACGCCGGGTTGGCCGGGCGCAGCGGCGCGGGCCGGTCGGCGTCGGTCAGCGCGGCAGGCGAGTGTTCCGCCGCCGCCCGCCGTACCTCGTCGGCGTCCAGCACGAGGGCGGTGGCCGGGTCGGCGGCCAGCCCGACGGTGGCCCGGGTGGTGAGCAGCAGCGCCGGGCGGGCGTCGTCGAGCAGGTAGGCGATCCGGTCGGCCGGGTAGTCCGGGTCGACCGGCAGGTACGCCGCGCCGGCCTTGAGCACCGCCCACAGGGCGACGACCAGCTCCAGCGAGCGGGGCACCGCCACGGCGACGAATCGCTCCGGGCCGACGCCGCGGCGGACCAGCAGCCGGGCCAGCCGGTTGCTCGCCTCGTCCAGCTCCCGGAAGCTCAGGCCGCTCCCATCGAAGACCACCGCGGTGGCGTCCGGCGTGGCGGCGACCTGCCGGGCCAGCAGGTCGGGCAGCGTGGCCGCATCGACCGGGTGCCGGGTGGCGTTCCACTCGACGAGGACCCGCCGGCGTTCGGCCGGGGTGGCCGGGTCGAGCCGGCCCACCGGGGCGGACGGTTCGGCGGCGATGCCGGCCAGCAGGCGGTGCGTCCGCTCCAGCAGCGCCCCGGCGGTGGTCTCGTCGATCAGGTCCGGCCGGTACTCCAGCCGCAGCCCGAGCCGGTCGCCGGGGACCAGCACCAGGGTGAGCGGGTAGTGGGTGGCGTCGAGCCCGTGCACCCCGCGTACGGTCAGCCCGGTGCCGGCCAGGTCGAGCACGGACGGGTCGACCGGGTAGTTCTCGAACACCACGAGGGTGTCGAAGAGTTCGCCGTGCCCGGCCAGGCGCTGGATGTCGGGCAGGCCGAGGTGCTGGTGCGGTTGCAGCGCGGCCTGCCGTTCCTGCAGCCCGGCCAGCACGGCGGTGACCGGCTCGGCCGGGTCCAGCCGGACCCGCACCGGCACGGTGTTGATGAACAGACCGACCATCGTCTCCACACCGGCCAGCTCGGCCGGGCGGCCGGCGACGGTGGCGCCGAAGACCACGTCGTCGCGGCCGGTGAGGCTGCCGACGAGCACCGCCCAGGCGCCCTGCACGACGGTGTTGAGGGTGACCCCCGCCGCCCGGGCCGTGGCGGTGAGGGCCTCGGTGAGCGGTGCCGGCAGCTCGCGCAGCAGCTTGGCCGGCGGCACCGGGCCCCGCTCGGCCGCGGCCGGCGCGACCAGGGTCGGCTCGGCCAGGCCGGCGAGCGCGTCGCGCCAGGCCGCCTCGGCCGCGGGCACGTCCTGCCGGGCCCGCCAGGCGGGGTACGCCCGCGGGTCGGTGACGGGCGGCAGCGCGTCGGCCCGGCCGGCCGTGCGGTACAGCGCGAACAGTTCCCCGGCGAGCACCGGCATCGACCAGCCGTCGAGCAGGATGTGGTGGTTGGTCAGCACCAGCCGGTACCGCCCGGCGGGCAGCCGGATCAGGGTGAAGCGCAGCAGCGGCGGGCGGGTCAGGTCGAAGCGTTCCGCCCGGTCGGCGGCGAGCAGTTCGGTGAGCCGGTCGTCCACCTCGGCGGCTGCCGTCCCGGTCAGGTCCGGTTCGCGCCAGTCCACCTCGACCGTCTCCGGCACCACCTGCACCGGGCGACGCAGGTCGCGGTGGGTGAAGCCGGCGCGCAGCCCCGGGTGCCGGTCGAGCAGCGCCTGGGCGGCGGTACGCAGCCGCGCGGAGTCCAGCTTGCCGTCGAGGTCGAAGACGAACTGCACGGTGTAGATGTCGGGGGCCTGCTCGTCGTAGGCGGAGAGGAAGAGCAGCCCCTCCTGGAGCGGGCCGAGCGGCAGCACGTCGGCCAGGGCCGGGTAGCGCCGCTCCAGCCGCTCCACCTCGTCCTGGTCCAGCTCGACCAGGGGCAGGTCGGAGGGGGTACGGCCACCGACGCCCGGTCGGGTCGCGTGATCGGCGATCGCCTCGATCGCGGCGAGCCAGCCGTCGGCGAGGTCCCGCACGTCGCCGTCGGTGAGCACCCCGTCGGGCCAGCTCCACTCGGCGGTGAGCCGGGGCCCGTCCGGCCCGTCCACCACCATCGCGTTGATGTCGAGGGGGTGGGCCATCGGCAGCGCACTCGTCCCACCGGCGGCGACCTCGCCGTCGACGGTGAGCAGCGACCAGGCGGCGCCGTCGTCGGCGGCCAGCCGGCCCAGGTAGTTGAAGCCGATCTGCGCGGCCGGCGACCCGGCGACGGTCGCGGCGCGCAGCTGTTCCTTGATCCGCTTCACCGCCCGGCCGGCGGCCGGACCGCCGGCCAACGCCTCGGCCGGGTCGAGGTCGCCGAGGTCGAGCCGCGCCGAGACCAGCCGGGTGAACCAGCCGACGGTCCGGGACAGGTCCACCTCGTCCACGCCGTCCCGGCCGTGCCCCTCGACGTCGACCAGCAGACCGCCACCGGCCTCGGGGCCGCGGCGGCCGCGCCAGTCCGCCACGCTGACCGCCAGCGCGGTCAGGAGCAGGTCGTCGACGCCGGCGTGCCACCGGGGTGCGGTGCGCAGCAGCGCCTCAGTACGGGCCGTCGGCAGCGCCACCGTGCGGCGGCGGGCCGCCGCCTCGGTGTCGTCCGGGCCGACCGGGCGCCGCCCGAGCGGCGCGTCACTCGTGGAGATAGCCCGGGCGGGGCCGCTCCGCTCCTCGACCAGCCGGGCCCAGCTGCGGTACGAGGTGGGCACCGGGCCCAGCCGGGGCGGCGTGCCGGCCGCGCTCGCGGCGACGGCGGTGGCCAGGTCGTCGAGGAGGATCCGCCAGGAGACGCCGTCGACGGCGAGGTGGTGGACGGCGAGCACCAGCCAGCCGGGGCGGTCCGCTCCGGCGTCGCCCCACACCGCCCGCACCAGCTGCCCGTCGCCCGGCCGCAGTCCCGCCACCGCGGCGGCGCGGGCGACGGCGATCCCGGTGTCCGGCCCGGCGGAGACCGCGGCGGTCGGCCCGGCGGCGACCCGGCGCAGGCAGTCCCCGGCCGACACCGTGCCCCGGGGCGGGACCACCAGCTGCCACCGCTCGCCGTCGCGGTGCAGGGTCAGCCGCAGGGCGTCGTGGTGGTCGAGCAGCGCCTGCAACCCGGCCGCCAGGTCCGCCTCGCGCAGCCCCGCGGGGGTACGCACGACGACGCTCTGCGCGACGCCGTCGACCGGGTACGTGGCCCCCGCCCGGCCGCGCAGCCAGTCGACGATCGGCGGCAGGGGCAGTTCCCCGAGCGCAGCGTCCGGGTCCTCGGTCTCGGCCGTCCCGAGCTCGCCGGCCACCCGGGCCAGGGCGGCCACCGTGCGGTGGGTGAAGACGTCGCGCGGGGTGAGCCGCAGCCCGGCCTGCCGCGCCCGACTGACCAACTGGATGGAGACGATGCTGTCCCCGCCGAGGTCGAAGAAGCTGTCCTCGGCGCCGACCGCGGGCAGCCCCAGCACCTCGGCGAAGAGCCGGGCCAGCAGCTCCTCGCGCGGGCCGGCCGCGGCCCGGCCGGCACCGGCCGCCGCGGCGAAGTCCGGGGCGGGCAGGGCGCGGCGGTCGAGTTTGCCGGTCGGGTTCAGCGGCAACGCGTCCAGCAGCACGAACGCCGCCGGCACCATGTACTCGGGCAGCGCCGCGGCGACGTGCTCGCGCAGCTGGGCCGGGGCCGGTGCGGTGGCGGTGTCGGCCGGCACCAGGTAGCCGACGAGCTGGGCGGTGACGCCGGTGTCGGCGCGGGCGACCACCGCGGCCTGGGCCACGTCCGGGTGCGCCAGCAGCACCGACTCGATCTCCCCGAGCTCGATCCGGTAGCCGCGCACCTTGACCTGGTGGTCGATCCGCCCGAGGTAGTCGAGGTGGCCGTCCGCCCGCCAGCGGACCAGGTCGCCGGTGCGGTACATGCGGGCGCCGGGCGGGCCGAACGGGTCGGCGACGAAGCGTTCGGCGGACAGCCGGGGCCGATTCAGATAGCCGCGGGCCAGGCCGGCACCGGCCAGGTACAGCTCGCCGACGGTGCCGGGCGGCACCGGGCGCAGCGCGCTGTCCAGCACGTACACCCGGGTGTTGGTGGTTGGCCGGCCGATCGGTGGGGTGCCGCCGTCGGCGAGGTCGCCGCCGTACCAGGCGGTGGAGTAGACGGTGGCCTCGGTCGGGCCGTAGATGTTCGCCACCCGGGCGCCGGACAGCGCGGCGTCGATGTCCCGCACCGCCTGGGCCGACAGCGCCTCACCGGCGAGCACCACCAGGTCGGCGTGGGCGTCGACCGCGCCGCCGGCCAGCAGCTGCGCGAACGCCGAGGGCACGGCGCTGATCAGGCTGCCGGTCCAGCCGTCGGCCCGTTCGGCGAGCGCGAGCACGTCGTCGACCACCTCGATCTCCCCGCCACAGGCGAGCGGGCCGAACATCTCGAAGACGGAGACGTCGAAGTTGAGCGAGGTGCTGGCCAGCACCCGGGACAGCGCGGCCGGGCCGATCTCGGCGACCGCCCAGCAGGCCAGGTCGACGGCGTTGTCGTGGCTGACCACCACGCCCTTGGGCCGGCCGGTGGAGCCGGAGGTGTAGATGACGTACGCCGGGTGGGCGCCGCGCAGCGGGCGCAGCCGGTCGGCGTCGGCCAGGTCGGTGTCGTCCTGCTCGGCGAGCAGGGCAGCGACGGCGGGGTCGTCGAGGCGCAGCAGCCGGTCCGGGTCGCGTACCGGCAGGGCGTCGCCGGCGCCGCCGACGGTGAGCACCAGCCGGGGGTCCGCGTCGGCCAGCATGAACTCGATCCGGTCCGCCGGGTAGCGCAGGTCGACCGGCAGGTATCCGGCGCCGGCCTTGAGGACGGCGAGCAGGGCGACCATCATCTCCGCCGACCGGGGCAACGCCAGCGCGACCAGCCCCTCCGGGCCGGCGCCGCGGGCGACCAGCAGCCGGGCCAGCCGGTTGGCGGCGGCGTTGAGCCGGGCGTAGGTCAGGGTGGTCGGGCCGCAGGTCACCGCCGGGGCGTCCGGGGTACGGGCCACCTGCCGCTCGATCAGCGCGGGCAGCCGCAGGTCCGGCACCGGCCGGCCCGTGTCGTTCCACTCGTGCAGCACCAGCCGGCGCTCGGCGTCGCCGGCCAGGTCGAGCCGGCCGACCGGGGTGTCCGGCGCGTCGGCGGTGACGCGGGCGAAGGCGTCGAGGAAGGCGGCGAGGCGCTCGGCGTGCCCGGCGACCTGCGCGTCGGGGTAGAGGTCGGCGTTGGCGTCCAGGTCCAGCCGGGCGTCGGTGTCGCCGCGCCGGGCGTCGAGCACCACGGCCAGGTCGTCGACCGGCCCGCCGGCGAGGTTGTGGTCGGTGCCGGTGGCGGCGCCGAACGCGGTCCCGGCCCCGCCGGGGCCGGCGTCGAGCAGGAGGTTGACGTGCGGACCGAGCAGCGACGCGCCGCCGGTCAGGCCCAGGTCGCGGTGCAGGTCCTCGAAGCGGTAGCGCTGGTGGCGCAGCACGTCGTGCAGTTCCCGGGAGACGCCGGCGACCAGCGCCCGGAGGGCGGCGTCGGCGCGTACCGCGAGGCGCAGCGGCGCGATCGCGGAGACCATCCCGGGCGTGGTCCGGGCCGCCGCGCCCTGCCGGGCGGTCAGCGGCAGCGCCAGCACCACGTCCTCGTTGCCGGTCAGCCCGTGGAAGTAGGCCGCCACCGCGGCCACCACCACGGCCGGCACGGCGACCCCGTGTTCCCGGGCCGCCGCCCGCAGCCGGCCCATCGTCGCCGGATCCAGCGCGGCGGTACGCCGGACCAGCCGGCGCGGGGTGCCGGGCTGCCGGTCGGCGAGGCTGGCCGGGGTGGGCCGGTCGGCGAACCGTCCGGTCCAGTACGCACGGTCGCGGTCGAACCGGTCACCGGCCCGGTAGGCGGCCTCCGCCTCGGCCAGCGCCCGCAGCGGCCCGAACGACGCCGGGGCGGGCTCGTCGCCGCCGCTGAGCGCGGTGTAGACCTCGGCCACCCGCCGGGCCACCAGCACCATGCCGTACCCGTCGAGGGCCAGGTGGTGGTAGCACTGGTACCACAGGGTCCGGTCGTCGGCAAGGCGCAGCAGCGCGTACCGGAACAGCGGCGGCCGGCCGGGGTCGACCGGCCGGGCGGCGTCGACGCGCATCCAGTCCAGGGCGGCCGAGTACGGGTCGGTCTCCCCGCGCAGGTCGAGCACCGGCAGCGGCCAGTCGACAGACGGCGACACCGACAGCACGGGCTGGCCCTCGGCGGGCTCCTCGACCCGGATCCGCAGCGCCTCGGTGTCGGCGACGGTACGGCGCAGCGCCGCCTCGAACACCGCGTGGTCGAGCGGGCCGGTCAGGTCGGCGTACTCGGCGAGGTTGTAGATCGCGTTGTCCGGGTCGAGCCGCTGGCCCAGCCAGACGCCGAACTGCGCGGTGGTCAGCGGGCAGTGCGCATCCTCGTGGTCGGGCACGGCAGTCCTTTCGGCAGCTACGGACGGGTCCGCGGGCGGCTGGCCGCGCGGTGGTGACCGGAGGGTTCACCGTCCGGCCGCCCGGCCCCTCCGGGGGGACGGGGCAAGGCGGCCGGCGGATCGGAGGAGTCAGCGCCCCCGGGCGGCGGCCCGGTAGGCGTGGGTGGCCAGCGCCGCGCTGACCACCAGCAGGACGCAGATCAGCAGCAGCGAGGCGGCGACCGGGTGCCGCATCGGCAGGGCGTCGCCGGCCGAGCCCGGGTTGCCGAACAGCTCCCGGCAGGCGGCGACGACGGCGGACAGCGGGTTCCACTCGCACACCGCCCGCAGCCAGCTGGGCAGCCCGTGCAGCGGGATGAACGCGTTGGACAGGAACGTCATCGGCATGACGACGAGGAACGCCACGGCGCTGACCGCCTCGGCAGAGCGCAACCGCAGCCCGAGCAGGACCCCGAGCCAGGAGGCGGCGAAGCCGAGCAGCAGCAGCAGCCCGAAGCCGGCGAGCACCTGCGCCGGACCGGAGTGCGTCCGCCAGCCCATCGCGAAGCCCACCACCGCCATGGCGACGCAGGCGACCACCACCCGGGTGAGGTCGGCCACGGTCCGGGCCAGCGGTACGGCGAGCCCGGCGATCGGCAGCGAGCGGAACCGGTCGTCGATGCCGTTGCCGAGGTCGTCGACCACGCCGAGCGCGGTGTGCTGCAGGTTGGTGAGCATCATCTGGGCGAAGATGCCGGCCATCAGGAACTCCCGATAGCCGCCGCCCCGGACCTCGATGACGCTGCCGAAGAGGTAACCGAAGATCACCACGTACGCGACCGGCATCACGGTCACGCCGAGCAGCCGCATCGGCACCCGGGAGAGGTGACGCAGGTGGCGGCCCACCAGGGCCGAGGTCTCGACGGCGAGGGTGGTCATGCCGCTGCCTCCGGCTTCTCGGCGGTGCTCCGCCCGGTGAGGGAGAGGAAGACGTCGTCCAGGGTCGGCGCGCAGCTGGCGAACGACTCGACGTCGATGCCGGCGCCGTCGAGCGCGCTCGCCACGGCCGCGATTCCGGCCAGCCCGTCGGTCAACGGCAGCCGCAGGCTCGCCACGTCGTCGTCGAGCACCGGTTGCTGCGCGGTGACGGCGGCGAGGGCGGCCACGGCCGCGGACCGCTGCCCGCCGTCCCGCAGCCGGATCTGCAGCTGCTCGTCACCGACCTTGCGCTTCAGCTCGTCGGGGGTGCCCTCGGCGATCACCTTCCCGCCGTCGAGGACGAGGATCCGGTCCGCGAGCTGGTCGGCCTCCTCCAGGTACTGCGTGGTGAGCAGCACCGTGGTGCCGTTGGCCACCTGCTCGCGGACCATCGTCCACAGGGTCCGGCGGTTGGTGAGGTCCAGCCCGGTGGTGGGCTCGTCGAGCACCAGCACCGGCGGGTCGGCGACCAGGCTCGCGGCCAGGTCGAGCCGGCGCCGCATGCCACCGGAGTAGGTGCGGGCGGCCCGGCCGGCGGCGTCGGTGAGCTGGAACCGCTCCAGCAGCTCGTCGGCCCGGGCGCGGGCCGCCCGGCGGCCGAGGTGGTGCAGGACGCCGATCAGGACGAGGTTCTCCCGGCCGGTCAGCAGCTCGTCCACGGCCGCGTACTGGCCGGTGAGGCCGACCCGCCGGCGCACCTCACGCGGTTCCCGGACCACGTCGTGCCCGCAGACCCGGGCGGTGCCGCCGTCCGGCGCGAGCAGCGTCGACAGGATCCGCACCATGGTGGTCTTGCCGGCCCCGTTCGGGCCGAGCAGGCCGAGCACGGTGCCGGCCGGCACGGCGAGGTCCACCCCGCCCAGCGCGGTGTGGGTGCCGTAGCTCTTGCGCAGCCCTTCGGCCTCGATCGTCAGCTCCACGTGACACCCCCTCAGTTCGCCAGCGGGAAGAAGTCGGCGATCGGCCGGCCGCCGCCGTCGGCGCGTACCCGGTCGAAGGCCCACGCCCCGACGGCGAGGTCGAGCACCCCGAGGCCGAAGGGCGCGAAGATCGCGGCCCGGTCGGGGTCTCGGCGGATCCGGCCGCGCAGCACGTCGGCGAGGGTGCCGGCGACGAAGTCGCGGTGCCCGACCCGCTGTTCGGCCAGGTGCAGCGAGGTCCGTTCGCGGACCGCGTGGTCGACGTCGTCGGTGACGTTCTGGGCGGCGAGCACGATCTCCGGCGACAGGTCGCGCAGGGACAGGTGCAGCACCACCGGGCGGTGGGCGAACAGGGCCGGGTCGTGCAGGTGCGGCTCGCCGGCCACGGTGGCGAGCACCACGAGGTCGGCGGCGCAGGCGTCGGCGGCCTCGGGGACCACCTTGACCGCGCCCACCCCGTCGGCCTGCACGGTGGCGGCGAACCGGTCGGCCGCGGCCGGGTCGAGGTCGAACAGCCGGTACTCGCCGATCTCCCAGTCCAGGTCGCGCAGGAACCGGCGGACGTGCTCGGCGATCAGGCCGGTGCCGATGAAGCCGACGCTGCCGACCCGCCGGCCGCCGACCAACTCCTCCGCCCCCAGCACGGCGGACGCCGCGGTCCGGGTCGCGGAGATCAGCGAGGACTCCAGGCAGGCGTACGGGTAGCCGGTGGCCAGGTCGTTGAGCAGCAGCACGGCCGAGGCGCGCGGGATGCCGTGCGCGGTGTTGCCGGGGAAGCTGGCGATCCACTTGATGCCGGCCACCTCGAAGTCGCCGCCCAGGTAGGCGGGCAGGGCGATGATCCGGTCCCGGGGCAGCTGCGGGAAGCGCAGGAAGCTGCTGTGCGGCAGCGCGGTGGCCGCCTCGTCGTGGGTGAGGTAGCAGCGGCGTACGGCGTCCAGGCAGGCGGCCCGGTCGGCCTCGATGGCCGCGGCCACCTCGGCCGCGGTCACCACCGTGAACGGCCGGACGGTCGGTCGGTGCGTCTCGGTCATGCTGTTTCAGGTCCTCTCACACCAGCGCCACGGACTGGCCGCGGTCGCGTTGGGCGACGAACCGGGCGACCCACTCCGGGTCGTACACGGTGTCGGCGTAACCGGTGCCTCGGTCGGCACACAGGAAGGCGACCGTCGGGCGGGGTCCCCGGTGGTCGGCGAAGTACCGCTCGATCGCGCTGTAGACGCTGCCGGTCGACCCGCCGGCGTACAGTCCGTGCCGCTCGAACAGCTCGTGGCAGCCGCGTACGGCGTCCACCTCGGGCACGATCACCACGTCGTCGATGCCGGCCTTGCCGACCAGCGGCGGCACGATGCTGGAGCCGAGCCCGGGCAGGCGCCGCTTGGCCGGCGGGCCGCCGAAGACGACCGAGCCCTCGGCGTCGACCGCGACCACCCAGGCGTCCGGGCGGAGCCGCTTGAGCCGGGTGGACAGCCCGGCGATGGTGCCGCCGGTGCTCACCCCGACGAACAGGTAGTCGATGGTGGGCAGGTCCGCGCAGAGTTCGGCACCGGTGAGCAGGTCGTGCGCCTCCAGGGCGTCCGGGTTGGCGTACTGGTTGGGCCAGTAGACCGAGGGCAGTTCCGCCCGCAGCTCCTCGACCCGGCTCAGCCGGGTGGAGAGGTAGCCACCCGTCGCGTCCGGCTCGGTGACCTTCTCCACCCGGTCGCACAGCCGGCGCAGGTACGCCTCGGTGCTGGCGTTGACGTTCGGGTCGATCACCGGGACGAAGGTCAGCCCGACCCAGCGGCAGAACGAGGCGAGCGAGATGGCGAAGTTCCCCGACGAGGACTCCACGATGGTGGTCCGCTCGGTGATGTCGCCGCGCTCGACCGCGCGCTTCAGGATCCAGAAGGCCGAGCGGTCCTTGGAGCTGCCGTTCGGGTTGACGTACTCCAACTTGGCGAACAGGTTCAGCCGGTCGTGCCGCAGCTGCACCAACGGGGTACGCGGCATCGCCCGCCCCACCATGGCCAGGCTGGCCAGCAGGGCTTCACGGCTCACGGCTATCACTTCCGCACTGGAACATCTCTCTCGTACTCCCCGTTCCTGTTCGAAGGAGGCCCGGCGGCTCGTGTCAGGCGACGCGGCGGGCGCATGGGAACGCCCGCTCACGGTCGGTCACCCGGCTCGGGGTGGGCTCGGATCGGGGTCGGGGACGGCTAGCAACCCGCTCGAGCCGCGCGTCGCCGTCGAGCCGCGGTCGATCGTGGTTCGAGGACGCCGGACAGCTGGTTCCCCTGCAACATCAACGGCCGCCACGAGCAGCCCCCCTCCCCCCTCCCGCGATCTTGCAGTTGCGGCCCCCGCAAACCGGGCTGAAAGCCGTATCTTGGCGACCGGAAGTGCAAGATCGCGGGAAGGTCAGGCGCCTCAAGGGCAGCGGATCACCTGACCGGCGTAGGTCAGGCCGCCGCCGAAGCCGAGCAGCAGGACGGGGGCGCCGCTGGGCACCTCGCGGCGCTCCACCAGCTTGGCCAGGGCGATCGGGGTGCTCGCGGACGAGGTGTTGCCGGACGAGACGATGTCCCGGGCGACCACGGCCTGCTCGATGCCGAGATCCCGGGCGACCGCGTTGATGATGCGCAGGTTCGCCTGGTGCGGCACGAACCCGGCCAACTCCCCCGGCTTGATGCCGGCGCGCAGGCAGGCCTCCTCGGCGATCGGCGCGAGCGCGGTGGTGGCCCAGTGGAACACGGTCTGGCCGTCCTGCTCGATGCGCGCCGACCGGCCCTCGATCCGGATCGCCGGACCGCGTTGCGCGGACCCGCCCCACACCACCGGGCCGACCCCCGGCTCGTCGTCACCGACCAGCACCGCGGCCCCGGCACCGTCGCCGAAGAGGATGCAGGTGCTGCGGTCCTGCCAGTCGATGAAGTCGGTGAGCCGTTCCGCCCCGATCACCAGCGCCGTGCCGGCGGCACCGGCACGGATGGCGTGGTCGGCGGTGGCGAGCGCGTAGGAGAAGCCGGAGCAGGCGGTGTTGATGTCGTACGCGGCCTGCCCCGCCATCTCCAGGTTCGCGGCGACCCGGCTCGCCACGTTGGGCACCCGGTCGACGGAGGTGCAGGTGGCGACCACCACCAGGTCCACGTCGGCGGGCTGCACGCCGGCCGCGCCGAGCGCCTTGCCGGCCGCCGAGGTCGCCATGTCCGCCACCGACTGGTCCTCCGCGACGTGCCGCTGCTGGATGCCGACCCGACTGCGGATCCACGCGTCGTCGGTGTCGACCAGTTGGGAGAGCTGCTCGTTGGTGAGTACCCGGGGCGGTTGGTAGTACCCGAGCCCGGCGATGCGGGAACCCTGCCAGGTGCGCACTGTCGTCTCCTTCCTGCCCGGTCAGCCGCAGCCGCCGGTCTCGTCGTGGTCGAACGAGCCCACCGTCGCCAGCGCCGCCACCGGCAGGCTCTCCAGCAGGTCGGTCGACCCGACCGCCGGGCCGGCGCCGCGCAGCGCCCGCACCGCCGCCTCGACATCGGCGACCCGGTCCACGCCCCAGTAGCGCTGCCGGTCGACGATGAACAGCGGGATGCCGAACACCTCGTCGTGATGTGCGCTGACCAACGCCGCCACGCCCAGGTCCCGGATCCGGTCGTCGTCGACGGCGGCCATCAGCTCCGCGCCGGGCAGCCCCGCCGCGTCGCAGGCGGCGCGCAGCACCGCCGGGTCGCTGATGTTCTCGCCCCGATCCCAACGGACCTCGGTGACGACCCGGTAGAACTGCCGTTCGCAGCCCAGTTCGCGGGCGCGCAGCCAGCCCAGCGCGGACGGCTCCCACCAGGGCGCGACGTCCACGGGCCAGACCAGGCGGTAGCCGAAGCCGGCGGCGAGCCGCTTGGTGTCGTGCAGGATGTACAGGTGCTTGGCCTTGCTCATCACGGTGTAGTGGAAGTCCGCGCCGTGCGCGTCGAGGCCGGCCCGGGTCCGGGCGTCGGGGTCCCAGAACGGTACGTACTCGAACATGTCCGCGAAGTCCGGCACGCGCTCCTCGAGCTGCCGCAGCGCCATCCAGCTGAACGGGCTCTGGAACGAGAAGTACACCCGGGGCCGGCCGGTCACGACCCGCTCCACAGCAGCGCGGCCTGCGTCTGCGCGTCCATCACGGCGACCTGGCCGGCGTCCGGGCCGCTGGCCACCCCGTACCCGTGGGTGATCGAGCCGGTGGCGGTGTGCACGATCCGCCCGTCGCGAACCACGTAGCAGTCCATCCGGCCGCTGAACATGACGTCCTTGACGATGTCGTCGACGGTGAAGACCGTGTGCAGCTCCTCCTCCAGGTACGCGTCGGCGAGCAGCCGCACCTGCGACCGGGTCACGGCCGGGATCCAGTTGCGCTCGGTCAGCATCCGCCGGATCGAGATGCCCCGGTCGGCGAGGTACCGGTGCACCACCTCCTCCAGGTCCCGCACGTAGCCGGAGTGCTGCATGCGGTCCGAGAACTGGCAGTGCGGGTACGGGATCGTCTCGCTCCACCGGAAGCCCGGCCGGAAGGCGGCGGGCGACTCGGCCGGCGGGCGCAGGGCGGCGATGCCGGGCACCACCCGGCCGGCCAGGGCCGCGGGCAGGTCGCCGGTGACCCCGGTCGGCGCGACGAACGCGACCCGGACCTTGCCCTTGAGCACCGGCACCGGCTGCCCGTGCCGTTCGACGGTCAGCGTGACGGCGAAGGTGTCCTCGACGCCGTTGCCGCCCGGCGCGGGCGTGGCCTCGGCGTACACCTCGTCGTCGACGAAGACCGGGCCGGGCAGCCGCGCCGAGTGTTCCACGATGGACAGCTGGACGCCGTTGCCGTGGAACAGGTCGCCGGGGCCGGCCCCCCGGTCCCGGTAGTACTGCAGCACCGCGTCCTCGGCCAGGTACACGAACTGTTTGAAGCCGACCCAGGTGCCGATGTTGGCACCCTCGTACCGCGGCCGGCCGCGGTACGTGCTCGGGTGGGCGTCGAGGGCAACGGTCATGCGGCAACCTCCAGGGTCGGACCGGTCGGCGACGGTGCCGGCACGACTCGGTCGAGGAACTCGGCACACTCGGCGGCCACCTCGGTCGCCTGTGTGATGTGACAGAAGTGGCCGTGGTGCGGATGGATGCGGGTCTCCACCGCCGGCATCACGGCGAGCGAGCTGGCCCGCACTCCGGCCAGCCGCTGGTCACTCCGGCCGGCCAGGACGAGGGTCGGGGTGCCGACCCGTCCCAGCGCGGGCCGCGGCGTGGCGAGCAGCCGCTCGAGCACCACCTCGGCGGCGCCGTCCGGCACCCGCGCGACGGCCTTGTCGACCATCGCGGCGAGCACGTCGTCGGCGACGTGGGTGGCGCGCGGGCCGAGCCGGGCCCGCAGCCCGTCGGCCACCACCTCCCGGATCGCCGCCCGGGTACGGGCGATCAGCACCGGGTGCGGGGCCTGCTCCTCGGGGCGGACCAGCGGCGCGATCAGCACGGCCGCGCGGACCGGGGGCTCCGGCCGGGTGGCCAGGTGGTCCAGGACGGCGTTGGCGCCGAAGGAGTGGCCGACGAGGATGTCGACGGGTTCCGGCACGGCCGCCAGGGCCTGCCGCAGCCACCGGGCGGGCAACGCACCGTCCCGCAGGGACCGGCCCGGGTCACCGCTCCACGGCGCGTCCACGGCGTACCACCGGTAGCCGGCGCCGAGCCGGGTGGCCAACTCCTGCCAGGTGGAGCCGTTGTCGGCCAGGCCGTGCACCGCCGCGACCACCCGCCCGCGCCCGGGAGCCGGGGCGGCGTCGGGCGTGGCGAGCAACCGCCAGGTCATGTCCCGGCCCCGTCCCGGTAGAGCCGGGCGGTGGCGAATCCGTCGCCGGCCGAGCCGCAGGTGAGCATCGCCTCGGCCGCCTCGTCGACGCCGGCCGGCCGGGTGGCCGGGTCGGTCAGCCACCGGGTGGCCAGCGCGGCCTGCAACACGCCGGTCGCGCCGTAGCCGGCACCGACCAGGGCGGCCACGTCGTCGTCCGCCGGGCCGAACCCGGTGCCGCAGGCCAGCCGGACGGTCCGGGGCCCGCCCGCCGGGATCGGCTCCGGCGCGCGGTGCCGGCGTACCGAGTGCAACCGGACCCCGCCGGGCCGCTCGGCCGGGGCGAGCACCACGCAGGCGGCGATCCCCTGGGGCGGGCCCGGCGGCAGGCCGGCGGCGGCACGCAGCGAGGTCGCGGTCTCGTCGGCCGGCTCGGCCCCCACCACGACGACGCGCGGTGCCCGGCCGCTGCGCACCAGCAGGGCGCCGAGCCGTAGCGCGTCGAGGCCACCGGTCGCCCCGGAGCAGACCATCAGGTTGGGGCCGGTGAAGCCGTACCGGATGGCGATGCTGCTGGCGATGATGTTGCTGGAGGCGTTCGGCGCCTGCATCGGGCTCACCCCGCGCAGGCCACCGGCGCGGACCTGGTCGACGATGTCGCAGACGGTGGCGACGTTGCCGAGGTTGGAGCTGACCACCACGGCCGTGCCGGCGGCCCCGGGCACCGGCGCGGCCGGCCGGCCCGGTGGCAGGCCGAGGGCCCGGTGTACGGCACACATCGCGATCCGCACCGCCGGCTCCTTGAACAGCAGCCCCTTGCGGCCGAGCAGGGTGTGCGCCTCGTCGGGGCCGCAGTCCGGCTCGGTCGCCGAGGCGATCAGCCGCTCCGGGGCGATCCCCGGCACGTGTACCGCCGCGGCCTCGACCGCCACCCGGTCACCGCTCACGCCGCACCTCCACCAGGCAGACGGCGTTCACGCCGCCGAATCCGAACGCGTTGACCTGGGCCACCCGGGCGTCGGTGTCGACCGGCTCGCCGACCACCAGGTTCAGCGGGGCGGCCTCGGCGATCGGCGTGCGCAGCCCGACCACCGGCGGCACCTGGCCGTGGCGCAGTGCCTCGACGGCGACGAGCAGGCTCATCAGCCCGGCGCTGCCGGAGGTGTGCCCGACCGCGCCCTTGATCCCGGTGACCAGCGGTCCGGGCTCGGCGTCGGCGAAGAGCCCGGCCAGCACGCCGGCCTCGGTCGGGTCGTTCAGCGCGGTGCCGGTGCCGTGCGCCAGCACCAGGCCGACGTCGGCCGGGCGCAGGCCGGCCCGCCGGTAGGCGTCGGTCATCGCGGCCCGCAGGCCGTCCGGGTCGGGCGCCGTCTCGTGGTACGCGTCGCACGACATGCCCACCCCGCGCAGCCGTACCGCGGCGCCGGTCTCGGGGGCCCGCTGCACCACGACGGCCACCGCGCCGTCGCCGAGCAGCACGCCCCTGCGGTCGGCGTCGAAGGGGCGTACCGCGTCGCTGGACTCGTCCCCGACCCGCCCGATCATGGCGAGCATGCTCTCCGTCATCGCGTCCGCGCCACAGGCCAGCACCGCGTCCGCCTCGTCCAGCTCGATCAGGTCGGCGGCCAGGGCGAGCGCGTGCGAGGAGGCCGAGCAGGCGTTGGAGACGGTGACCACCTCCTCGACGCCGGGCAGCGCGGCGCGGACGGCGGCGCCGAAGTGCAGTGCGCCCAGGTCCGCCGGCTGCCCGTCGGCCCGCCACCGCTCGACGGCGCGCAGCTCGCGCAGGCCGGTGCCGACGATCGCGACGACGCGCTGCCGGGCGCAGTCGAGTCCCGCTTCCCGGGCCGCCGCCGTCACGCACTCGGTCAGCCAGGCGCTGGCCCGGTACGGCCGTTCCGGGCCGGTCGCGTCGACGTGGTACCCGTAGCGGACGTTGACCCCCTCCGGGGCGACGTACCGCAGCGGCTGCCGCCCGGATTCCCCGGCGAGCAACGCCTGGTACGTCTCGGCGGTGTCGCCGAGGCTGGTGCGCATGGCGCTACCGGTGATCGCGAGCGGCACGCCCGTTCCCCTTCAGCACGGCGGCGCCGACGGAACCGTCGGCGGTGCTGGCGACGATCAGTGAGCGGCAGT
The DNA here is from genome assembly GCF_040634005.1 of Micromonospora sp. NPDC007271. Classification (NCBI taxonomy): domain Bacteria; kingdom Bacillati; phylum Actinomycetota; class Actinomycetes; order Micromonosporales; family Micromonosporaceae; genus Micromonospora; species Micromonospora sp. NPDC007271. Next base: position 134,700 of record NZ_JBEYER010000002.1, on the reverse strand, counting down.
CGTGGTGCCCCGGCTCGCCCCGGTGGTGGGCCAGCACGGCGGCGACCTGGAGCGCCCCGGCGGCGGTCGGGCAGTTGCCGGCGAGGTCGGCGATGGCCACCCGGCTGGCGTCCGGGCCGACGGTCGCGTCGAGCGCTTCCTCCTCGACGGCGGCCCCGGAGGTGACCACGGTGGCGAGGTCCTCGGGGGCGACGCCGGCCTGGTGCAGCACCCGCCGGATCCGGTCGGCGAGCGCGGTGGCGAGGTGGCTGCGCCCGCCGGTGTGGCCGAGGTCGACGGCGAGGATCTCGGCGACCGGTTCCCGGCCGGCGGCGCGCATGGCGGCGGCGTCCTCGACCAGGAAGATCGCACCGCCCTCGCCGCCGGCGGTCGTCGCCGACGAGCCGGCCGCGTGCTCGGCCCACGCCATCTGCGGGGTGTACTCCTCCATCGCGCCGACCAGCAGCGCCTCCGCCCGGCCGCGGCCCAGCACGGTCATCGCGTAGCGCAGGGCGGCCAGGGTGGCCATCCCGCCGCCGGCGAGCGTCGCGTTCACCCCGCGCAGCCCGTGCCGGATGGCCGCCTGGCCGGCCGCGCAGTTGAGCACGGTGTTGGGGAAGAGGATCGGGTTGACCAGGTAGGGCTTCTCCTGCACCAGCGTGTCGCGGCTGTAGTCACTGGTCGACTGGAGGCTGCCGACTCCGGTGCCGAGCACCACGCCGATCCGGTCCCGGTTGTCGTCGCTGACGACGAGGTCGCTGTCGGCCAGCGCCTGCCCGCAGGCCAGCACCGCGAAGGCGGTCCGCCGGTCGAGGAAGCTGGTGCCCTTGCGGCCCAGGTGGTCGCGGGCCCGGAACCCGGCCAGGGCGTACGCCCGGGGGTCCGGGACCGGTTCGTCGGTCAGTTCCGCCGCGTCGATCGTGCCGTCCCGCCCGGTACGCAGCCCGGCGGTGAACTCGTCGGCGCCCAGTCCGTACGGGGAGAGCACTCCCCAGCCGGAGACGCCGAGCACGAAGGTGTCGGTACGCGATTCGGTGGTCACGGTCATGAGAGCCGTCCAAGGATGGTGATGGCGTTGTTGCCGCCGAAGGCGAACCCGTTGACCTGGACGATGCGGGGCTGCTCGGGCCGCGCCTCGTTCGGCACGACGTCCAGGCCGGGCATCGCCGGGTCGGTGGTCACGTGGTTGATGGTCGGCGCGAGGAAGCCGGCGGAGATGGCCAGCGCGCCGGCCAGGGCGCTGAACCCGCTCGCCGCGCCCATGGTGTGGCCGAGCATGGACTTGACCGAGCTCATCGGCGGCATCCGGTCGCCGAAGACCTCGCGCACCGCCTCGTACTCGGCGGTGTCGTTGGCGGGGGTGGCGGTGCCGTGGGCGCAGATGAAGTCGACCTCGTCGGGCTTGATGCCGGCGTCCCGGTGGGCCAGCCGCATGCAGCGGGCGACGCTCGTCGCGTCCGGAGCGGTCGGGTGCTTGGCGTCGCAGGTGAGCCCGTAGCCGAGCACCTCGCAGTAGACGCGGGCGCCGCGGGCCCGGGCCGAGTCCAGGCTCTCCAGGAACAGCGCGACGCCCCCCTCGGCGGTGATCACCCCCGCACGGTCCTGGTCGAAGGGCGCGCACCGCTCGGCGGCGAGCGCGCCCAGCCGGTAGAAGCCGGCGTGCGCCCAGCGGCACACCGAGTCGGCGCCGCCGACCATCATGTAGTCCTGCTGTCCGGTGGCGATGGCGTCGAAGGCGTACCCGAGGGCGTAGTTGCTCGCCGAGCAGGCGGTCGAGACGGTCAGCGTGGTGCCGGTCAGCCCGAGTTCGCGGCTCACCGCCTCGGCGACCCGGCCCGCGGGCAGCTGGCGGGCCAACCGCTGCGGCGTGTCCGGGTAGCCGTGGGCCAGCCAGTGCTCGGTGAGCCGCTCCACCACCTGCGACTCGCCGCTGGTCGTACCCATGCAGACGCCGAACCGGTCGGACCGGTCCGGTACGTCGGTGGCCTGCGCGTCGGCGAGCGCCAGCCGGGCCGCCGCGGCGGCGAAGAGGCTGCTCCGGCCCCATTCCGCCGGGTCCAGCCGGGTGACCATGCGGTGCGGCTCGAAGTCGTGCACCTCGCCGGCCCGGTCGGTGAGGAAGCCGGTGGTGTCGAAGCTGGCGATCGGCGTGATCCCGCTGCGCCCGGCGCGCAGTGCCGTCGTGAAGGCGTCGATACCGGTGCCGATGCTCGACACCGGCCCGAGCCCGGTTACCACAACCCGTCGGTTCATCACCCAGGAGTCCTTCGTGAGTCCTTGGGCCGCGCCCGGGGGCGAGCGCCGCGCGCCGCCCCGTCGTCCGCAGCGTGGTCGGGTTCCCACGGTCGAGCCACCGCCTTGTGGCGGCCTCGCGGCGGCCTCGACGTCGCCTCGAACGGCCGGGCGTCGAGTGAAGGTAGAGGCCGTTTCGAGGGCGGCGGAGGAGCCTGCCAGGGTGCCGGCGCGCACAACCGGACCGATGCCCACCGATATCATCTCGCTGACCGACGAACCCGACGAAACGGGAGGACCGTTGACCCCCAGTACCGCAGCGAGCACCGAGGGCCGGCGCGGCGGCCCGGCCGCCTCGGCGGGGCGGGCAGGTGTCCGCCCGGGCACCTGGGCCGGATACGGCGCCTGCGTCTGGTCGCTGTTGTTCGCCGCGCTCAGCTTCTACTGGGCGGCCGGCGGCCTGGTCGGTGCGGGCACCATCGGCCCGGCGGTCGAGGGCCCGGCGCTGGCCCGGGAGCCCGCGTTCGTGGCCGTGCTGTGGGCCACCGCGGTGCTCAAGCTGATCGCCGCGCTGCTCGCCCTCGCGCTGGTCCGTCAGATTCCGCGCTGGGCGCCGCGCTGGCTGCTGCTGCTCGCCGGCTGGGGCGCCGCCGGCCTGCTCTCGCTCTACGCCCTGGCCAACCTGGCCCAACACCTGCTGATCGTGGCCGGGGTGGTCGAGGTTCCCGCCGGGCTGGGCAGGGCGGCCCTGCCGTGGCACCTGCTGCTGTGGGATCCGATCTGGCTCGCCGGCGGGCTGTTGTTCACCCTCGCGGCTATCCGTTACTCGCGGCTCACCTCACGAACGGCACAGCACAAATTGATGAACTAGTTCGATCGTATGGCAGAGGATCTTGCAGACTTGCCCCCTAGCAATGGAAACTTGCCCCTCGGGGGGAAGGTCCGGCGAAGGGTAAGAGACCAATGGATCCAAGCGCGCTCGCCACGGGAATCGCTATCGCGAGCGCGTTCCGGGCCCGGCACGACACAGTTCTGGACACTTTCCGTAAGCGCCTGATGGGGATTTGCGGCCCGCAGGGCCTGGAAGAAACGCTACTCAACCAGGCATTGAACCAGGCCCGGCAGGTTTTGGCCGATGTGACCGAGAGTATCCAAACTGGACGGACCCAGGTCAACGAGACGGCGATCGCCCTCGTCTGGCAGGGCGCGGCGGCGGTCGAGGGCAACCCGCACCCGGTCGACTCGATGCGGGCCGCGACCGAGCTGTTCGAGTCGGTGCTCGACGCGGTGATCGATACCGCGGCCGGGCACCCGGACGCCACCTGCATCATCCGCACGGCCACCCAGGCCCTGCAGCGCAGCGTGATGACCCGGATCCGCTGGTCCTCCGAGGCGTACGTCGCGTTCCTGCTCGACCGCGTCCAGGAGGCCCAGCTCGCCGAGCGGCGCCGGATCGCCCGCGAGTTGCACGACCGGGTCGGCGGATCGGCCAGCGTCGTCAACCGCAACCTCGAACTGGCCCGGACGTACGCGGAGACGGACCCCGACCGGTGCCAGGGCAAGATGGACGTCGCCTACCTGGCCAGCGTGCACACCCTGGAGGCGGTGCGGGGCGTGGCCGCCGATCTGCGGCTGGAGTCCAAGTTCGACAACCTGGAGCAGGCCCTGCGCGGCTTTCTCGACGTCATGGGCGAGGGCAACGCGACGGTCGAACTCGCGGTCAGCGGGGATGAGGCGTGGGTTCCCCCCGAGGTGCTGGCCGAGGTCTTCCTGGTGGTGCGGGAGGCGCTGCGCAACGCCTTTTGCCACTCGTGGGCGACCACCATACTGAGCCACGTGGACATCGCACCGCACGAGATACGGGCCTGGGTCAGCGACGACGGTGTGGGCTTCGACCCGGAGAGCGGCGGGTGCGACGGCGGCACCGGACTCGCCTCGATGCGGGAACGCGTCGAACTGCTCGGCGGCAAGCTGATGCTGCACAGCGCGCCGGGGCACGGCACCATGGTCGAGGCGTTCATCCCGCTGGCCGGGGCCGCGAAATGACGGCGTCCGGCGGGCCGGCCACGCCGACCAGGATCCTGCTCGTCGACGACCACGCGCTGTTCCGGCACGGTCTTCGCGAGTTGCTGTCGATGGAGCCGGACCTGACGGTGATCGGCGAGGCGAGCACCGGCGCCGAGGCGGTGGCGTTCGTCGCCGCGCACCGGCCGGACGTGATGTTGCTCGACGTGGGCATCCCCGGTGACCACGCCGCCACCACCATCGCCCGGACCCTCGCGGCGGCACCGGCCACCCGCATCGTCATCCTGAGCATGTTCGACGAACCGTCGGTGGTGAAGGAACTGCTCGGCGCCGGCGCACGCGCGTACCTGCTGAAGAGCGTGACCCGGGACGATCTCGTGGCGACACTGCGCAGTGTGCGGACCGACGCCGACCGGATCATGTTGTCCATCTCGCGGGAGAGTTTCGAACAGGTCAGCGACACCGGCACCCGGATCCTGTCCGATCGCGAGGTGGAGATCGTCGGCCTGGTGGCACAGGCGTACAGCAACTCGCAGATCGCCCGCCGGCTGGACATCACCGAGGGCACCGTCAAGCGGCACCTGCGCAACGTGTTCACCAAGCTGGGGGCGGTGTCCCGGATCGACGCGGTGAACAAGGCCATCGCGATGAACCTGATCAGCCCGGAGAAGCCACCGGCGCCGCGCCTGCGCGGGTGACCAGGTCGGGCACCGTCCGATCGTGGGGCACCGCTCCACCGCGGCGCGACCCTGCCGACCCGGTCAGGCCGGCGCCCCCGCTCCTTCCGGTCGGACCGGTCGGGAGTCGGGGGCGGCGGCCCACGGTCAGCCGGCGGCCACGAGCAGGCGGGCCGGGGTGCCGTTGAGCACCTGCCGCTGGAGTTCCTGCAGCTCCGGCGTCGGTTCCAGGCCCAGCTCGTCGGAGAGGGTCTGCCGGAGGTTCCGGTACGCGTGCAGCGCCTCGGCCCGCCGGCCGCACCGGTTCAGGGCAGTGATCAGCTGGGCGTGGAACCATTCGTTGAACGGGTGCGCCGCGACCAGGCCGCGCAGTTCGGTGATCAGCTCGCGGTAGCGGCCCAGTCGGGCGTCCGCCTCGATGCGCAGTTCCAGCGCCCGCATGCGCAGCTCGGTGAGGTGCGTGACGTCGGCGGCCATCGAGTCCTCGACGTGGACGTCGGCGAGCACGGGCCCCCGCCACAGGGAGAGGGCCTGGCGCAGTCGCTGCGCGGCCTCGGCCGCCCGCCCGCCGTCCAGCAGCGCGCCGCCCTCCTCGCAGAGGCGGGCGAAGACGGTCGCGTCGAGCTGTTCCTCGCCGAGCGAGAGCAGGTACCCGGTCGGTCGGGTGATCAGAAGCTGGTCGGCGGAGCCGGCGACGCCCATCCGCTCGAACAGCGCCCGGAGCTGGTAGACGTAGGTCTGGGTGGTGGTCGCGGCGCTCCGCGGTGGCCGATCGCCCCACAGCCAGTCGAAAATGGCGTCCTGGCTCACCGTCTGATTGGCACGGAGCAGGAGGAGCGCGAGGACCGCGCGGACCTTCGGCGCGGTCGGGGTGCGGTCGACGCCGTGCTGCCGCACTTCCAGGCTGCCGAGGATGTTGAAGCGGAGCATTTTTTACCCTCTTCTTCTCTATGCATGTGGCATAGACGCTAGCCATCAGCGGGCCAGCCTCAAGACCTGTGCAACGAAGGAGAGCAGCCATCCAGACCCATCGGACTTCATCGATACCACTTTAGTGGTACGCCGCTGCGCCCCACGGCGCGCACCAGGGAGACATCGAATATGCCGACGTGAATGCCAAAAACGTCGTCACCTGGGCCCGACGTCGTTCATTCCGTCTGGGCGGTGGCCTCGGCCAACTGCTTGATGGTGAGCAGCTGCTTGCGGCCCATCAGCGCGTCACCGACCGCCAGCGCGGCCCGCCGCGCCTGCTCGAAGACGGTCGTGGCGCCGACGTCGAGCCGCCCGACCAGCCGGGTACCGGCAGCGCACGGCGTCACCCGGTAGGTCACCGCCACCTCGCCGTAGCTGCGCCGGTGCCGCTGCGCGATCAACCCGGTGAGATGCTCGTCGCGCACGAACTCGACCACCTCGAAGATGAGGAACTTCTGGCCGATCGCCAGGTCCTCGGCGCCCGGGGTCAGGGTTCGAGGGCTGCGCCGCCCCAGGTTGTCGACCAGGTCGTAGCTGTACGGCGCGACCTTGAGTTGACACAGCCACCGATACACCACCGGCACCGGCGCCGCCACGTCCACGGCCCGGACGAACGAACGGAACGGCACGGTCAGATGACGGCCACAGGGATAGTCGGCCGCCACCTCCTCCGGCGTGGCGTTCCACACCCGAGGATCCCACCGCTGAAGTGTCTCTCGCAGCACCGCTGACCGCCTCTGCTCCACCGGCCGGGCCGCGCCCTGGCCGGACGTTGATCCGCACGCGGGCTTCTGCCCACCACCGACCTGACCAGGGACGGGTCGAGGCGACGTCGACGAGCGGTCGAGGTCGACCGGGTCGACGTCGCCGAGCAGCACCTCCGCGTGCCGGCCGCCGGCTCGGGCCCGATGATCGCCGCGCCGGGCCCACGCCCGCGGCGGTCGGCGGTCAACGCCGCCACGGCAGCCAGGAGCGCCTGTCGGGAACCGCGTGGTCGGCCGCTGCCGGGACCGGCAGCGAACCGACCAGGAACACCGTCCCCGCGATGACGTTCCCCGGCCGCGGCAACTCCCGGACGTCGCCCGCCGACAGGCAGACGTCGGCCTCGAACCCGACGGTACGCACGCGGGCGGCGACGAACCGCTGCCCGGTCGCGGTGACCGTCAGCGGTCGCGCGCCGAGCACCGTGCCGTTGAGCCGCGCGTACGCCTGCGCCTGCGCGGGCTCGCCGAAGACGCCGTACGAGATGAACGACTCGGCGGCCATCCGTGGCGGCCACGGCCAGCCCTCCGCCACGACGTGCGCGGGCGGCTCGCCGGGGTCGTCCGCGTCGCCGACTCGGCTCGCGTCCGACGCGTCGAACGCCTCGGCGTCGGCGTACACGGTGACGTCGACCCCGAGCGCGACCACACCGGCGGGCCCGCCCACCGTGCCGGTCGCCGCCGGCAGCAACCGCCGCTGCTCCAACTCCACGGCCAGCATGGTGACCTGCTCCCCCTCGTCGTCCACGAGGTCGGCGACGACGACGTCCTCGTTGACGGCGCGGACGTCGGCCAGCCGGGCGCCGGGCGTGCCGGCGTACGACGGCAACAGGTCGACGACCTCGTCCCCCCGTACGCCCAGCACCAGCCGGGCGCCGCTGGGATCCTGCCAGCGCAGCACCGCGATCCCGTCCGCCTCGCCCAGCCGCTCGGCACTCGCCAACGCGAGACTCACCAGCTGTCGCATGCCGGCGCGATCGGCCACGCCGAGGCCGACACAGGCCAGGTTCGAAGTCACCCGATGACCGTAGCCGCCGCGGCCGGGGCGGTCGCCTCATATTCGACGGCCCCGGCGTGCCCTCCCCCGGCGCGCGCTGGCGGCGAGCAGGCGGCGCCGGCCGGTCAGCGGCCCAGGGCGAGATCCGCCACCTCGGCGGCGCACCCCCAGGACAGGGTGACCCCCGCTCCCCCGTGGCCGTACGCGTGCACCAGCCGGCTGCCGGGCGGGCCCGCCGGGTCCGGGTCCACCTCGACCCGGGGGCCACCGTGCCGGGCCGGCCGCAGCCCGATCCGCTCACCGAGCACCGGCGCGTCGGCCAGCTCCGGCACCAGCGCGACGCAGCGGCGCCGGATCGCCGCCGCCGTGTCCGGGTCGGGCGCGGTGTGCCCCACCCCCGGCTGGTACGTGCCGCCGAGCACCACGTCGTGCCGGCGCGGGTGCACGTACGTGATTCCGGCCGGGTCGTTCTCGTCGCGCACGGAGACGGTCAGGCCCGGGTTCGCCACCAGCACCAGATGCCCGCGCACCGGGTGCACGGCCGGGTCGGCGGCGAGCCGGCCGGCGGCCAGCCCCGTCGCGTTGACGACCGTCGGCGCGAGGTCGAACGCGTCGGCGAGCCGCCGCACCCGGCGGCGCAGCACCCGCCCGCCGCCGGCCGCCAGCCGCTCCCGCAGCCAGGCCAGGTACGGCGTCATCTCCACCATCGGCGCGGTGAACCGCAGCAGCGCCGTGTACGGCGGCTCCGCCGGCTCCGCCACCAGGCCCCCGCACGCCTCCGCCCACCACGGCGGGCCGGCGTACGGATGGCGCAGCAGCATCCGGGTCGGCCGCTCGACCACTCCCGGCACCCCGTCCGCCGCCTGGCGGATCAGCTCCGCGTGCGTCTCCCCCGCCCAGCGCAGCACCCGCGGGTCCTGGTCGGTGTGGCTCGGGTACCACACCGCGGCGGCCACCGTGGACACCGTGTCCGCCGGCTCGTCGGCGGCCAGCACGGTCACCCGCGCCCCCCGTTGCTGGAGGGTGACCGCCGCCGTCATCCCGACAACCCCGCCGCCGACCACCACCACGTCCGTCGCTGCCGTCATCGCCCGCTCCCGTCACTCGTGCCGTTGGCCGGATCGTCGTCGTCCCGGCGGGCCGCCGTCCAAGACGGATCGGGCAGCCGGCGATAAGCGGCGCTTATGATGGGTCCATGTCCGACGCGCCGGCCCTGGACGCCTGGTCGGACCTGCGGCGGCTGCGCTACTTCGCGGTGCTCGCCGAGGAACTGCACTTCACCCGGGCCGCCGCCCGGCTGCGCGTCGCCCAGCCCGCGCTCAGCCAGCAGATCCGCGCCCTCGAACGCCAGCTCGGCGTGCCGCTCGTGCACCGCACCAGCCGGGGCTGCACCCTGACCGAGGTGGGGGCGCGGGTCGCCGACGAGGCCGCCCGGCTGCTCGCCGAGGTGGACGCGGGGACCGCCCGCATCCGGGACCTGGTACGCGGGCGGGGCGGCCGGCTCCGGCTGGCGTACACCCGGTCGGCGCGCGGCGGCCGGGTCGATGCCCTGGTCGCCCGGTTCCGGGCCGCCCACCCGGACGTCGAGGTGGTCCCGGAGACGGCCTGGACGGCACCGAACGTGGCCGGCCTGCTGGCCGGCCGGCTCGACGCGGCGTTCGTCCGCCCGCCGATCGACGAGCCGACGCTGGCCTGCCGGACGGTCGACACCGAGGAGCTGGTGCTGGCCCTGCCCACGGGCCACCCCCTCGCCGCCGGCCGCCGGCGGATCAGCCGGGCCGAGGTGGTCGACCTGCCGGCCGTGATGTGGCCGCGCGAGAACGGCCCCGGCATGTTCGACCGGACGATCGCTCAGGTCTGGCCGCGCGGCGGCTTCCGGCTCGTCCGGCAGGAGCCGGACGACGAGCAGCTGCTGCGGGCGGTGGCGCAGGGGGACGTGGTCGCGGCCGTCCCGGCCGGCCGGGCCCGCGCGCTGCGGCTGCGCGGGGTACGGCTGCGCCGGTTCACCGCCCCGACGCCCACCGTGGACGTCGCCCTGGCGTGGCCGCGCGACAGCACGAACCCGGCCCTGCGCCGGTTCCTCGCCCTGCTCGACTAGGGCGCGGTGACCAGTCCGGTCTGGTAGGCGATGACCACCAGTTGCGCGCGGTCGCGCGCACCCAGTTTCGCCATCGCGCGGCTGACATGGGTGCGCGCGGTGGCCGGGCTGAGGAACAACTCGCTGCCGATCTCGTTGTTGCTCAGGCCCTGCCCCACCAGAGCCAGCACTTCGCGCTCGCGCTGGGTCAGCACCGCGAGCCGCTCCTCCGCGGCCTGGGTGGCTGTCCGCTGCGCGGTGAACTGGCCGATGAGGCGTCGGGTGATCCGCGGCGCGAGCAGCGCGTCCCCGGCGGCGACCACCCGGATGGCATGCAGGAGCTCGGCGGGGCCGGCGTCCTTGAGCAGGAAGCCGCTCGCGCCGGCCTGTAACGCCTCGAAGACGTACTCGTCGGTGTCGTAGGTGGTGAGGATGATGACCCGGACCTGCTCCAACCCGCGGGTCTCGGTGATCTGGGTGGTGGCTTGAATCCCGTCCAGCTTTGGCATGCGGATGTCCATGAGGACGACGTCGGGGCGGGTGGCGCGGGCCCGCTCGACGGCTTCGTGTCCGTTGGCGGCTTCGCCCACCACCGTGATGTCGTCCTCGACACCGAGCAGGACCTTGAACCCGGACCGCACGAGCCCCTCGTCGTCGGCGAGCAGCACCTTGATCGGAGCATTGGTTGCCGGTGACCCGGCCGCCGCGTTCACAGGCGCGACCCGGTCGGCGCGAGGGGCAGCCGGGCCCGGACTTCGAACCCTCCGCCCGGAGTCGGCCTGGCCTCGAGTTCGCCGCCCAGCAGCTGGCAACGCTCGCGCATGCCGAGGATCCCGCGGCCGGGCTTGGCCGAGCTGCCGGTGCTGGTCGGATGCTGGGCCGGTAGGTGTGCGTGGGCGAGGTCGCCTGGGGCGCCGCGCCGGCCCTCATCGGTCACCCGGATCTCCAAGGCGTCGACCCCTGGGTGCAGCGCCACGGTCACCCGGGTCGGGCCGACATGGCGGATCACGTTGGTGATCGATTCCTGCAGGATCCGGTAGGCGGCACTCCCCACCGCGCTCGGCACCGGCGCCGGGGACGAGGCCTGCTCAAGGCTGATGTCGAGCCCGGCGTCGCGTGCCTTGGCGGTGAGTTCGTCGATCTGCCCGAGCCCGGGGTACGGCACACGCTTGTCGTCGTCGTCACGGAGCACCCCGAGGATGGCCCGCATCTCCCGCAGCGCCCGAGCGCTGGTCTGCTCGATGGCCTGCAGCGCCTCGCGGGCCACTTCCGGTCTCTTGTCGAGCACGTGCGCGGTGACACCGGATTGGATGTTGATGATCGCTATGGCGTGCGCAACGGTGTCGTGGACCTCGCGTGCGATCCGCAGCCGTTCGGCGTCGACCCGCGCCCGCGCCTCCTCCTCGCGAGTCCGTTCAGCCAGCTCGGCACGGTCCTGAGCTTCGGCTGCGATGACCCGTCGAGACCGGACGGACTCGCCGAGGGCCGCGCTCATGACCGAAGCACCGATCCGGAAGAACACCCAGCCGATGGCGGCGCGTGGCTCGATGTCGGCCGCGGCGACCAGCCACCCGACGGCGAGCACCGTAATGCCCACGCCAGCCAACACCAGCGACCGGCGCCCGTCACCGTACGCGGTGAGGGTGTACAGGGCGACGAAGAGCCCGAGCCAGCCGGGCCCGTCCGGGAAGTCGAGGCTGAAGTACACCAGGCTGGCGAGTGCGGTGGTGACGAACACCGGAACCGGCCACCGGCGGCGGACGGCCACGACCAGGCCACTCACCGCCAGCAGCGCGTATCCGAGGTTTCCGAGGTCGGCGAGCGGACGAGGGGCCCCCTCGATGGCAACCTTGGCGACCGTGCCCTGCACCTGCATCACGGTGATGAAGAGCGCGAGCGTCAGGTCCTGCGCCACCACCCGCGGGGGGAACGACACGGCACGGTGTTCCATGCAGCGATCCTACGGTTCTGCGCACGGGCGACGCTTCGCCCAGACGCGCGACCTGCTACGCCGGCCGGCGTAGCGGGACACGAACGGGCTACGCCGGATTGCGTAGACGCTGCCATCCGCTGTCAGAGGCGACGGTGGCCGCCCCGGCGCGACGATCACCACCATGAGCGATCATCCTCCCCCACCTCTAGGAGCGCGTCATGCGTAAGTTCTTCGCCGGCTTGGCGGCCCTGCAGGGGTTGGCCGTCGTCGCACAGTTCTTCCTGGCTGCCAGCGGTGCGTTCGCCACGGCGCCCAAGGATGAGTCCTTCCAGCCGCACCGCATGCTGGGTTCGGTGATTGTCCTGATCGCGATCCTGGTGACCATCGTCGCCGCGGTGACCCGGATGCCCGGGCGGCTCATCGGGATGAGCGGCCTCGTCGCCGGGCTCGCGATCGTCCAGGTCGTGATCGCGGCGATCGCCGGCGCGTTGAACGACACCGGCGGCAGCACGACCGCAGGCGCGATGGTCTTCGGTCTGCACGCGGTCAACGGTCTCGCCATCGTGGCGGTGGCGGTGAGGATCGTCCGTCAGGCCAGGCAGCTGTCCGCGCCGGCCGAGCCCACCCCCCAGGCCGGCCAGATGTCCAGGCCGGCCGAACCCACCCGACCGGCACCGTGAGTACCGGGCTGCTGATCATCCTGGACCACGTCGTCGCGCTGCTGGGCGTCGCGACGTGGTCCGGGGCCGGCGTCGCACTGGCGCTCCGGCGCGCCCGGCTGGCGCTCGCCGTCGGAGTCGCGGCGGTGCTCGTGACCCTGGCCCGAGTGGTCAGCGTGACGATACTGGCGGGTCGGGGCTGGTGGTTCGTCCAGGAGAAGGTGCTCCTGGGGCTGCCGATGCTGGGAGTCGCCGGGGCCGTCGCCGTGCTGCTCGTCGGCCCGCAACTGCTCGCGGCAAGGCGGGGGCGAGGCGACGGAGCGTCGGTGGGCGGCCTGGTCTCGGTGTTCACCGCGGCCTACGCGGCGCTGGCCGGTCTTGTGGTGACCTTCCTGGTCGGGTACCCGCTCACCGTGAGCACGGCCTTGATCACGATCTCGCTGGTGTCCGCCGGCGCGTTGCTGACCGTGCGAGTGGTCGCACCTGCCGCCGAGGAGACGGCCGATGCGGGCGTCGCGCTGGCGCTGGAGGGACGCCCGATCTCCCGCCGCCGGTTCATCGGCTGGACCGGTGGCGCGGCCGTGGTGACCGCGGCCGGCGCCGGCGCCGGGCTGTCGTTCCTCCCCACCGAGTCGGTGACCGTGGGAGGCGGCCCCGGGCGCGCGTCCCGGGCGGCCGTGTCGGTGGCCGACCTGCGTGGCGCCGGTTCACCGGCGCCGGGTGGCACCGTGCGGCGGCAGGTGCTCACCGCGCAGAAGGCCACCGTACGGCTGGCGTCCGGGCGGGAGCTGGACGCGTGGACCTACAACGGCGAGGTAGCGGGTCCGGCGATCACCGCGACCCAGGGTGACCTGATCGAGGTGCGGTTGCGCAACGCCGACATCGACGACGGGGTGAGCCTGCACTGGCACGGCTACGACGTGCCGTGCGGCGAGGACGGCGTGCCGGGCCTGACCCAGCCGGCCGTGCGACCCGGTGAGGAATTCGTCTACCGCTTCCGCGCCGACCAGGTGGGCACCTACTGGTACCACACCCATTACGCGTCCCATGTCGGCGTACGCAAGGGGCTGTACGGCACTCTCGTCGTGACACCGCGCGACGGGCAGCGAGCCGACGAGCCCGCCACGGCGGAGCAGGTGGATCTGACCCTGCCCGTGCACACCTTCGACGGCATCCTCGTGATCGCCGACAGGGACGGCCGGACCGAGCACCCCGCACCACCCGGCGCACCGGTGCGGCTGCGACTGATCAACACCGACTCCGATCCGCACCGGATCGTCCTCACCGGAACCCCCTTCCGGGTGGCGGCGGTCGACGGCCGGGACCTCAACCAGCCCGGCGAGGTCCGCGACGTCGCGCTGCACCTGCCCGCAGGCGGGCGACGCGACCTGGTGTTCCGCATGCCGGACGCGCCCGTGGCGCTCGTTGTCGACGACGATCGTGACGGCGGACTGCGCCTGCGGCCGCCCGGGGACGCCCCCGCCGAGGCCCGCATCGAGGACACGTCCGGCCTGCCGGAGCTCGACCTGCTGCGGTACGGAGTGCCCGCCGCCGTGCCTTTCGACCCCCGCCGTGCCGACCGGCACTTCACCATGGTCCTCGACCGCGGGGTGGCCATGGTCGACGGTCGACCGGCGTATGCGCAGACCGTCAACGGTCGAGGTCACCCCGCCATCCCCGACCAGCTCGTCGCCGAGGGCGACCTTGTCCAGTTCAACGTCGTCAACCGAAGCCTGGAACCGCACCCCTGGCACCTGCACGGCCATCCGGTGCTGATCCTGTCCAGGAACGGGACGCCGTCGACGGGTAGTCCGCTGTGGGTGGACACGTTCGACGTCCGGCCCGGTGAGACCTGGAAGGTCGCGTTCCGCGCGACGAATCCCGGTGTCTGGATGAACCACTGCCACAACCTGCCCCATGCCGATCAGGGCATGATGCTCCGGCTCCGGTACGACGGCGTCACGACGCCCTTCGGCGGCTCGCACGGCGAAGGCCCGGGCCATGGCCACTGATCCAGCCCGCGCCGCTCGTCAGCCGTCGGCTGCGAGAGCTTGCCGAGTCGTCGGCGCTCACCCCGCTGCGATGTCCCTTAACCACCTGAGGAAGTGATCATGACAGCAGAGACTCCCCGTACGGACGGAGCGCTGGCGAGACTGGCCCGCTTCTGTTACCGGCGCCGTCGCCTGGTCCTCCTGACCTGGATCGTCGGCGTCATCGCCGTGGCATTCGTCGGCTTCACCTACGGCGCCGACTCCGACAACAGGTACTCCGGCGGAGACTCCCATTCCGCCAAGGCGCAGGCTCTGATCGAGAAGCACTTCCCCGAGCAGCAGGGGGACACGCTGACCCTCGCGATCAAGGCGGAGAGGGGGATCGACGACCCCGCGGCCCGGCAGAAGATCGAGAAGGTGATCGCCGAACTGGCCGCCTCACCCATCACCGGGCCGCTGACCTCGCCGTACGAGGACGAGAGCCTGGTGACGAAGGACCGTCGTATCGCCCGTACGACCATCCCGCTGACCGATCAGGACGTGGCGAAGTCCAAGGTCAAGCCCCTGGTGGACACCGTCAAGGACGCTTCCGGCGACGGCGTGACGCTGGGGCTGGGCGGGGACAAGGCGGAGAAGGCGGAGACACCCCCGCAGGGCCCGGCCGAGGGAGTGGGCCTGCTGACGGCCGCGGTGATCCTCTTCATCGCCTTCGGATCGCTGGTGGCGATGGGCCTGCCGATCGTGACCGGACTGATGGCGGTCCTCGGCGGCATCGCCCTGATGAAGCTCGTGGGGCACGTGGTCCCCTCGCCGGACTTCACCGTGCTCGTCTGCTCGTTGATCGGGCTCGGGGTCGGCATCGACTACGCGCTGTTCATCCTGACCCGCTACAAGGACAGCCTGCAGGACGGCGACGAGCCGGAGATCGCCACGGTCAAGGCCATCACCACCGCGGGTCACGCGGTGCTGTTCGCCGGCACGACCGTCTTGATCGCGCTGCTGGGCCTGATCGCCATGGGACAGGCGATGATGGCCGGCGTGGCCGTCGGCGCGTCGGTGACCGTGCTGGTGACGATGATCGCCGCGGTGACCCTGTTGCCGGCGTTCCTCGGCTTCATCGGCTACAAGATCAACTCGCTGCGCCTGCCCCGTCGCACCTCCCGCCGGCGCGGGGGCGACAACACCCCGGCGCGGGAACGCCGTACCCCGGCAGAGCGTTGGGCCGGTGTGGTGCAACGCCGGCCGCTGATCGCCGCGATCCTGGCCGGCGCGGGCCTGCTCGTGTTGGCCGCCCCCGCGCTGTCGATGCGGCTGAGCCTGCCCGACGCCAGCGTCCAGCCTCACGACCGGAGCAGTTACACCTCTCACAGGATCATCTCTGAGGGCTTCGGCCCCGGTTACGGCGCGCCCCTGATCTTCGCCACCGAGGTCGGCTCGACGAACGGCGCTCTGGGTCCCGTCGTCGAAGCGGTCCGGAAGACCGAGGGCATCGCCTACGCCACGCAGCCTCGGACCAGCAAGGACGGGCAGGCCGCCGTCTTCATGGCCTTCCCCACGACCGGATACCAGGACGAGGCGACCGCCGACCTGGTGCACAAGCTCCGCGACGACGTGCTGCCCAAGACACCCGGCGGCGGGAATGTCTACCTCGGCGGCCCGAACGCCGGCGCGATCGACTTCGCCGAGGACACCAGCTCGCGCCTGCCCCTGATGATCACGGTCGTCATCGTGCTGTCCCTGCTGCTGCTGGTCGTGCTGGTCCGGTCGGTCACGATCGCGCTGCAGGCCGCCGTGATGAACCTGCTGTCGATCGGCGCCGCCTACGGCGTGCTGGTCGCGATCGTGCAGTGGGGATGGCTCGGCTCGGTCCTCGGTTTCCCCACCGAGATGCCGGTCACGACCTGGGTGCCGATGATGATGTTCCCGCTCCTGTTCGGCCTGTCGATGGACTACGAGGTCTTCCTGGTCTCGCGGATCCGTGAGGAGTACGAGCGCACCGGCGACACCCGGACGGCCGTCACCCGCGGGCTGGCGGGAACCGCCAAGGTCATCACGGCCGCGGCCGCCATCATGATCGCCATCTTCACGACCGCCGTGCTCGGTCCCGACGTGTCGGTCAAGCAGATCGGTCTGGGCATGGCCGTCGCCGTGCTCGTCGACGCCACCATCATCCGGATGGTCCTCGTTCCCGCGGTGATGGAGCTGTGCGGCAAGGCCAACTGGTGGATGCCCGGACGCCGGGCACTGAAGGCGGACCCGACACCTCCGGACGGGGTCGAGGAACCGGTCACAGTCTGACCTGTCCTCGACCCGCAGTGCGGGGGACCCTTGGACGGGGGGGTTCCCCGCACTTTTTCGGGCGGCTCCGGCGAGCGTGGCGGATCTGCCGCCTGCAGCCGGGTCGACCACGGCGAGCCGAGAAGCCTGACCCGACTCAGTGCCAGTCGCTGATCTGCACGTCCCGCGGCGCTGGTGCGCCCTCGCCGGTCTCCACCAACGACTTCAGGCTCATCAGAAACGAGCCCCACTTGGTACTGCAGTGGTGCATGAACTCCACCGGCTCCTTCCAGCCCTGGTGCTTGAACAGCACGATCGTGTAATCACCGTCCTGGCGAAGGTCCCAGTCGATCGTGGTCCCGATCCACTCCTCGGGGCCGTCGACCACCCGCCACGCCACCCGTTCGAGCGGCCGTAGCTCGACGACCTCCAGGTCGAAGCCACCGGGCGGGAACCGGAACCTGAGGACGTCGCCGACCTCGCCATTCCCCTTCGTGTCGTCCGTCCACCAGCCGGAAAGGCCCTCGACGGTCGTCAGCGCGTCGTACACCTTCTCCGGCGTCGGGGTCTTGACACCGACCCGGTGCAGGATGTCCACCATCTCGACCCTCCCTCGATCTCGTCGGTTCCCTTGTCAGTCCTGTTGGGTGCGCTGGATCGCCTCGGCGATCCGCTTGATCCGCTGCAGCCGGGCATCCCACGCCGACCCGACCGACGACAGCTGGGCCACCGCACGGGCGAGCTGGGCCTCGTTTACCCGGTACCGCTTCTCCCGGCCGGCCGGCGTCGCCCGGACCAGGCCGACCCGGTCGAGGACGCCGAGGTGCTTGGCCACCGCCTGTCGGGTGACCGGCAACTGCTCGCTCAGCGTCGTCGCCGTGCTGTCGCCCGCGATGAGCAGTAGGTCGAGCAGCCGGCGCCGGGTCGGGTCCCCGATCGCGGACCAGAGACCGTCGTCGACCTGCTCAACCGCTGCGATGCTCATGACCGCACCTGCAGCGTCGCGACGTACGGCGCCAGCCGCGCCAGATGGAAGTCCCAGCCGGTGACGTGCTCCTGGTACTGCTGCTCCAGGACGGCGACCGCCCAGCCCATCTCGCGGAAGCCGGTCTCGGTCATCTTGAGCAGCGTCCCGCCGCCGGACGGGGTCAGGTCGAAGGTGACCAGCAGCGAGTTGCCCGCCGCCGCGACCTCGTCGGCCGGGTGCGTCCACCGGAACGAGAACGTGTGCGGCGGTTGCGCGTTGACGACGGTGAACGGCACCACTGCCCCGCCGGCATCGCGGTCGCCGAAGACGATCTCACCCGTGGACCCGGGCGTCGGCTGGTACCGGGCGTCGTCCGGCCACCACTCTTTGAGGTGGTCGGGGTTGCTGACCACCTCAAAGACGATCTCGGGCGACGCCTCGACGTAGATCTCGCGTTCGATGGTTCCGTACTCCATGACGCCCTCCTGCAACGTTTGGTTGCGCATCACGCTACCCGGATGCCCGTCCCTGCGCAACCATAGGTTGCACTTCGGCGGATCCGGGCCTTTCCAACGACGCGGAGATGGTTGAGCGGGGCGTAACCCAGGGCCTGGGGCGGAACGGGAACGGCGCCGGACGCGAGCCGCCCGGGGCACCGGCGCCCGCTCAGCTCTTGACCGAGCCCGCCATGAGCCCGCCGATGAACCAGCGACCCAGCACGATGTACACGAGCAGGGTCGGCAGTGACGTGATGAGCGCCCCCGCCATCGAGGCCGCGTAGTCCGGGGACTGGGCACCGGCCAGCGCGTTCAGCGCGATGGTGATGGGTCCGTTGCGGGTGTTCGACATGAAGATGGCGAACAGGTAGTCGTTCCAGGCCGAGGTGAACTGCCAGATGACCGCCACCACGAAGCCGGGCGCCGAGAGCGGCAGGATCACCGAAGCGAGCGTACGCAGCATCCCGGCCCCGTCGACCCGGCTCGCCTCGATGAGCTCGACCGGCACTGTCGTGGCGTAGTAGTTGCGGAAGATCAGCGTGCAGATCGGGATGCCGTACACGCAGTGGACGAACACCAGCGTCGGGATGCCGGGTGGCAGTCCGATCTCCTGCACGATCTGCCGCAGCGGGATCATGACCGCCTGGTAGGGGATGAACATGCCGAACAGGATGAGCGTGAACACCACGTCGGCGCCCGGGAACCGCCACCGCGACAGCACGAAGCCGTTGGCCGCGCCGAGCGCCGAGGAGATGAGCGCCACCGGGATCGCCAGCTCGAAGGTGCGGATGAACGAGGGCCGCAGCGCGCTCCACGCCTTCTCCCAGGACGCGAACGTCCACTCCGTCGGCAGGTTCCACTGGCCGTTGACGCCGATTTCCCGCCCCGACTTCAGGCTCGTGACCAGCAGTACGTAGGCAGGCATCGCCACGATGACCAGGAAGATGACCAGGAGCGTGTACGTCACCGCGCGGCCCAGCGGCGAGCGCCGGTCCATTCCGCCGCGGGGTCGCTGAGGCCGCGGCTTCTTGTTGATCGACGCCTCCGGCGCGGGCGTGACGGTGCTGGCGCTCATGAACGACGCTCCACCCGGTTGTTGTAGATGAGGTAGGGCACGATCACCACGGCGATGAGCAGCAGTAGGACGACCGAGATCGCGGCGGCCTTCGCGTAGTCGCTGGTGAGCAGCGTCTGCCAGACGTAGACCGCGGGGACCTCGGTGATCCACTGGGCACCCGAGACCGACATGATGAGGTCGAACATCTTCATGGACATGTGTCCGAGAATGATCATGGCCGAGAGGGCCGTCGGCGTCAGCTGCGGAAAGAGCACGTGGCGGTACAGCTGGTAGGTGCTCGCCCCGTCCATCGCCGCCGCCTCGCGCAGGTCGGCCGGGATGCCCCGGAACCCCGACAGGAACAGCGCCATCACGTAGCCCGACAGCTGCCAGATCGCCGGCAGCGCCATGGCTGCCATGCCCCAGTCGGGGTCGGTCCACCAGGGGTTTTCCAGGAAGCCCAGGTGCAGGTCGTGGAAGATCCGGTTGAGGCCCCCGGCCTGCTCGCCCGTGCCGGAGTTCATCAGCCAGCGCCACACCACGCCGGACGCGACGAACGACACCGCCATCGGAAACAGGTACACGGCGCGGAAGAAGCCTTCCCCACGCACGCCCCGCTCCAGCAGGAGCGCCCACAGCACGCCCATGAGCAGGGCGCCGGCCATGAACACCACGGTGAAGATCAGCAGGTTCTTCAGGGAGTGGGTGAACCGGTCGTTGATGTCCTCGGTGAACAGGTGGCTGAAGTTCGACAGCCCGACGAAGCCCTTGTCGCCCAGGGCGTCGTGCTCGTCGGAGAGCGACAGCTTCACGGTCCAGCCGATCAGCCCGTAGACGAAGACGGCCAGCAGGATCAGCGACGGGGAGAGCAGCAGCAGGCCCGGCACCCAGCGGCGTACCCGGGCCCGCCGTGCCCCCGGGCTCGGCCTCGGTCGGGTCCGTGCCGGCGTCGGCGGTGCGGTTCTCGTGGTCACCGATCCTCCATCAGGGACGCGCGTTGGGACAGGCCACCCGACCTGTCCCAACGCAGCCGTCGGTTCTACTTGCCTGCGTACTGCTTCGCGGCGGCGACGAGCGCGCTCTGCAGCGCGGCGACGTCACCGTCGCTGGAGAACTTGCCCTGCGCCGAGGCGACCGCGCCCTGCCAACCCTGCGAGCAGGCCGAGCCGTGCGGGCACGACGGGACCGGCGTGCCCTTGGCCCAGTCGGCGATCGCGGCCTGCTGGTAGGCGGGGTAGTCCGCGGCGTTGGCGTCGGTCCGGGCCGGAATCGAGCCCTTCTTGGTGTTGAAGGCCTTCTGGCCGGCGGCGCTGCCCAGCGTCTTCAGCCAGCACTTGGTGCCCTCGGGGTTCCGCGCGTTCTTGGGCAGCACGAACGAGTCGGCCAGCCACTGGTAGGCGTCGCCGTTGCCCGGAAAGACCGAGTAGTTGTAGTCCTTGAAGCCCTTGGCGTCGAGGTCCGCGGCCTCCCAGTCACCCATCAGCTGGTAGGCGGCCTTGCCCTCCATGACGAGCTTCTCGGCGTCGGTCCAGTCGAAGGTGTCGCGGTCCTTGTTGGAGTACGACAGCAGCTTCTTGTAGTCGTTGATGGCGTCGGTGATGTCCGCGCCGGCCCAGTCGGTCTGGCCGGTCCAGAGGCCGCTGAACTTCTCCGGACCCAGCTTCGAGATCAGCACCGCCTCGAAGAGCATCTGCTGCGTCCAGTCCTTGCCCAGGGCGAGCGGCGTCGCGACGCCCTTGGCCTTGAGCGTGTCGAGCTGGGTGAAGAACTCCGGCAGGGTCGTCGCCGGGGCGGTGATTCCGGCCTTGGCCAGCACTGTCTTGTTCCCCCACAGCACGTTGGCGCGGTGGATGTTCGCGGGCACCGAGTAGATCTTGCCGTCGACGGTCAGGCTGTCGACGAGACCCTTCGGGAACGCCGAGTCGAGACCCCACTCCTTGTACTGCGCGCTGAGGTCCTCGATCTGGCCGGCCTTGATGTAGTCGGACAACTCCGCGCCGGCATGCGCCTGGAAGGTGTCCGGCGGGTCGTTCTGCTGCAGCCGTGAGGCCAGGACCTGCTTGGCGTTGGATCCGGCGCCGCCAGCGACCGCGCCGTTGACGAACTCGTACTGCGAACAGTCGGTCTTGAACTGGGCGACCAGGCCGTCGAGGCCGGCCTTCTCGCCGCCGTCGGCCCACCAGGTGAAGACCTCGACCTTCTTGCTGCCGGCCCCGCCGTCACCGTCGTCGGCGCCACAGCCGCTCGCCACCAGAGCGAGCGCCATGCCGGCCGCGGCAACGGCGTCGCGTGCGCGAAAGCGCATACGTCCTCCATCAGGGTCTCGTGGGATGTCGGGATGTGATGGAACGTGTTCAAGATTGGTGAAAAGGTCCACTGTGACCCTCGCTCCCTCGCCCGAGTCGTGTCAACCATTGGCGACCGAAATGTGATCTCGGATGGGTGCTCGGCGATCACCGGCTCCAGGCAGGGGCCGGGCGGTTCACTGCCGACCGACGGTTCGCCGGCGAGGTCGATCACCCGTTGCGCGGCGAGCGGGTGTCCGGTGGGCAGCACGGCCTGGTACACGTCATCGAGCAGGTGCACCAGACGGAGGTCCTGGCGGATCTCGTCGCCCGGTCGGCGGACCACGATGGCTGGGCCAAGGGGCCGGCCACGCCTTGCCCGGCGTGGTGAGATGAGCCCGGTGCGGCCGTCATCTCGTTCCCGTCCCGGCCCCACGGTCGCCTCCGATGTCGACTGCTCTCTCTCCCCATCGACCGAAGGACGGTTATGACCAACACAGCGAAACCAGCGGGGGACGAAAGCCCTACCGCCCGGCAGAAGCGGGTGTGGGACAAGACCGCGCCCGGCTACGACAGGCAGATCGCCTTCTTCGAGAGGATCTGGTTCGCCGGTGGACGGGAATGGCTCGGTGAGCGGGCGCACGGCCGGGTCCTCGAGGTCGCGATCGGCACCGGCCGTAACCTGCCCCACTACGGGCCCGACGTCACCGTCACCGGCGTCGACCTGAGCCCGGCGATGCTGGCCATCGCCCGCGCGCGGGCAGCCGACCTCGGCGTCGCGGCCGAGCTACGCGAAGGCGACGCCGAGCGTCTGCCCTTCGGCGACGCGTCGTTCGACACGGTGGTCTGCGCGCTGTCGCTGTGCAGCATCCCCGACCCCGCCGCGGCCGTCGCGGAGATGAAACGTGTCCTGGTACCCGGCGGGGCGCTGCTGCTGGTGGACCACGTCGCCAGCAGTTGGCCGCTGATCCGCGCCGCCCAGCGGCTCTTCGAGCAGGTCACGGTCCGCGCGGCCGGGGAGCACTTCACCCGCCGCCAGCTACCCCTCGTCCGGTCGGCCGGATTTCAGGTCGAAGAGTCCCAGCGGCTCAAGGCCGGCACGGTAGAGCGCATCCAGGCCCGCAAACCGGCCGCGCCGGAGCCCGGAGCATGAGCCTCCCGCACGGATGAACTGGAGCACCGGTAGCGGGTCTCCCCACGCCGGCTGGGCCACTCCTGTCAGTGGCGCAGAAGCCGGGGGCGACGGCGACGCATCGGCTGCGGCACCTGGTTGGCACCGCAGCCGATGTGGTTGTCAGGGACGGTCGCAGCCGACTGCCCAGTGCTACCGGAAGAGGCTGACCAGCTGGTCCGCCGTGACGTCCTGTCCAGCGCCGTTGTACATGGCGTTTGTGACCACGGTCCAGGCGGCACGGGGCCAGGTGCGGAAGGTGATGTGGCCGCCGGCGATGGTGGCCTCACCCTTGCCGACGTCGAAGGTGGCGATGTTGGTGGCGCCGCTGATGGCGGAGGTGCCGTCGGCGTAGCCACTGACGAGCAGGTTGGCCTCCTTGGGGTACGTGGCGGCGACGTGGGCGTCGCCGGTCACCTTGAACGCCGCGTCGTTGTTGAACCAGGTCGGCCAGGACTCGGGCATCCCCCAGGCCGCCGGGACATCGGGGTCGTACTGCTGCTTGAGTAGCGCCCCGGGCACGTTGAACGTGGTCCGGTTGGTGGGCGTGATGTTCTGGACCGGCAAACCGAGCGACGTGGCCGCGGTGGTGGAGGCGCTGCCGAGCGCCACGAGGTTGCCGCCTGCCTCCACGAACTGCTTGAGCTTGTCGAGTCCGTCGGGTACGCCTCGGGCCCAGTGGAACTCCGGCGGGTTCTTGTCGGGGTCGAGACCACGGGTGATGGTGTTCGCCGAGATCCCCGGGGCGAGCACGATGGTGTCGTACCTGCCGCTGAGGTCGGCGTAGTCGTCCGCGGAGACGACCCGGTAGTTCGCGCCGATCTGGTCGAACATCCACATCATCCACCCGCCGGGCATGTTGTTGGCCCCGCGAATGAGACCCACCCGGGTGTTGTCCTTCAGTTTGACCGCAGCGACCTTGGGCACCGCGTCGGTGGCGTACACCGGCAGGCCCGTCTCCTGGCTGGCCCTGGTCAGCACCTGGCGCGCCTTCGGTTCCTTCGACGGCACGAGCACCGCACCGGCGGGCAGTTTCCTGCCGTCGACCGTGACCGCGGCCTTGGCGCGATACGTCGGTACGGCCGAATCCTGCAGGTCAGCGAGGACCTGACCCAGGCCGTACGAGGTGGGGCTGAGGACGTAGGCGCCGTTCTGACCGGGATGGGCCGGCATCTGCTGCTTCACCGGTTCGATGCCCTTGACGCGGGTCGTGGTCGCCGTGAAGGGCTTCGCCACGGCGTCGACGTCGACACCCAGGAACAGTGCGATGTTGTCGGTGGTCTCGCTGTACGGCATGATCAGCGGGCATTGTGCACACTTTCGCGCGCTGTCCGGGTATTTGTCGATTCGAAGTAGCTGATCGACCCAACGGCCCATCGGTTGGTTCGTCCTGAGAATGTAGGAGCCCTCGGGGTAGCTCCGGTCGCCCACGGTGAACGCCTTCGTGGCCTGGTCGATCTCCACCTGGCCAAAGTCGAAGATCTTCAGCATGTCGTACAGGGCGTACGGGTCGCGCTGGTCCGCCGAAACGACGTACGCGTACGGGCCGCCGTCCCACGTCTCGCTGTTCCGGTTGGACCGGTAGAGGTTGTTGTACAGCCACGCCTTGGGGTCTTTGGCCACCGTCTTCATGCCCGAGTAGGCCGCCGCGTCCCCGTACTCCACGATCTGCTTGAGCGACCAGGTCTTGCGGTCATACGGCAATACCGACCGCAGCGTCTTGTCGGCGGGCTCGAGAATCTTGTCAGAGGTGTAGGTGTAAGCAAGATCCCGGGCCGATGCGATCTCGGTCAACCAGGTCGACGTACCAAGGAAAGGAGCGTGGCCGATGACGTCGGCGTTCCACAGAATGCCGTACGCGTCATTCCATTTCGAGCCCTTCTTGCCCGCCGCCACGAGGTCACGCTGGGCCTGCATGCCGAGCGCGTTGGACGCGGAGACGACAACCGGGTCCAACGTCTCGGACATCGGCTCGTCCCACGGCGGTGACCAGATCCGCGGGGAGGTCGTTCCCGCCTGGTGCATGTAGTGCTGCGCGACCGGGCGGTATTTCTGCTCGAGCCGGACCCGGGTCTGCGACTCCTTCTGGGTCAGCATGAACCAGTCGCGGTTGTTGTCATGCCCCGCGTAATGGTGGTAAAGGTCCGGGTAGGTCCGGTTGAAGTCGGTGCCCGCCGTCTTGTTGAAGTGGTCGACCACCAGATGCTGCCCGTCGGGGTTCTGCGACGGGACGACGAGCAGGATCACGTTGTCGAGGACCTGCCGAGTGAATTCCGAGTTCTC
Organism: Micromonospora sp. NPDC007271; assembly: GCF_040634005.1. Taxonomy (NCBI): domain Bacteria; kingdom Bacillati; phylum Actinomycetota; class Actinomycetes; order Micromonosporales; family Micromonosporaceae; genus Micromonospora; species Micromonospora sp. NPDC007271. The sequence continues at coordinate 109,860 of NZ_JBEYER010000002.1, read as the reverse complement.
CGTCGCCATCCGGTGCACGACATTGACCAGGGACTGGGTGGCGCCGACTTCCGTCGAGTGGATCGTCGCCTCGATGTAGTAGACCGGCAGGCTCTGGGCGGCGAGTTGGTCGGCGTACTCGTCGACCGGGATGCCCGCCCTCTTCGCCTCGGCCTGCATCACCCGCGGGTCGGACAGGCGCTTGTTGATGTCGAGGACCTGGTTGATTCGTTTGAGGTTGTGCTTGTTGCTCATCAGGAGGATCGGGAAGTCGTTGCCGAGTGTTGTTCGGTCCACAACCTGGTATTCGACCTCGTCCGAACGGTCCCCGATGAGCTTGAAGTAGCGCTTGATACTGTCGAAGTCGGCGAGCCTCCCCTCATCGCCCATCTCGAAGCCGAAGAATTCCTTCGGCGTCGGGACACCCTTGACCTTGGCACCGGCCTGGGCTGGTGGCCGCTCGAGCACCTGGGCCTGCACGGGAACAGATACGAGCCCCACCATGGCCGTGACAACCGCCACGGCGGCCAATTGCCGTAACCTCATCCTGCCTCCTCCCACGGAAACTGGTGGCGATAGAGTCACGGCGGGGCCGCGAGATGGTCAACCACTACCAATCAGTAAGGCCGGAAATAGAGACGATCTTCTCTCGATCGACTACTTGTCGAGCCATTCGTCCGCCGAGTCGCGCCAAATCACGCTGTTGATCCGCGCCGATGCCGAATCCGCGTCAGGATGTCGGCCCACCAGACGTGACGACAGATGCCGGGCCAATGCCACCCAGCCTACGCTAAGTTGATCTTTCGCGCGCCTGTGAAAGTATGCGAACGTGCCCAACACTGCCGCCCACGGGGGTTCCGGCCGGATCACCGCCCGTCTCGAGGCCACCGTCGCAGCTCTGCTGGACCCCGCGTCGGCGGACGCCCCACAGGTGCTGCACTGGCCCGGGCGCAGGCTGCTGGTGCAGCGCGGGGACACCGAGCTGGCCGTCCGCGATCTCGACGGGGAGGGGACGGAGGTCCGCTTCCCCGCCCCCTGGCCTCGCCGGTACGGCTCGGTGACGGTCTCGCCCACCGGTGATGTCGCCGTGTTCGCCGGCGTGCACGCCTTGCGAGCAGTGGATTCGACCGGCGTCGTGCGGTGGGAGATCCGGCACGGCTGTTGGTCCGCCGCCGTGTGCACCGAGGCCCACTCCTCGTTCTCCGAGTACGCCGACGACGACGACCACGACCACGCGGACAGCGGCTCGGCGGCCTTCTCCTCGGACGGCAAGCTCCTGTGGGCCCACATCCGCAACCACGCGGGGCACAACGTCGAGGAGGAGTGGCTGATCCTCGACCCCACCGACGGCACGGTGCTGACCCGGGCCGGGACGATGACCGTGGGGTCCGGTTCCCTCCACTTCCCCCACCCGAACCCGGCGTACATGGGGTTGACCGTCGGCGAGGGCGAGGAGAGCTCGCCCGTGCTGTGGGGACACTGGGATGGCGAGACGCTCACCGTCCAGCGGTTCGTCGAGGAGGTCCTCCTCGCCGTGAGCCCGTCCGGGGAGCACTTCCTGACCACGGATCTGGGGCAGTGGTCCCTCTACCTGCACCGGGCGGACGATGGCAGGGAACTACGGCAGCTGGACGCCGACGAAGCGGTGCCCCAGCCCGCAGACGAGGACGACGACCGGGTTCGCTGGGACTACGAGGCGGCGGCGTTCCCCTACGACGACACCGCCGTGGTCGGCACCGAGGACTACCCGGAGGACTCCCGCCACTGGCTTGTCGACCCGCACACGATGACCCTGCGCGGCCAGGTCGCCTACCCCTTCCCCGTCTCGGGACCTCCCCGATCGGCCGGAGCGGGTGCCTGGTACACGGTCGCCACGGACCGGACCCGCCTCCACCTGTGGAACCTGCCGCGCGAGGTATGAGCCAGGGCCGCCACGCAAGCTGGGCACCTAATCGGTTGGCACCACGCCGCCCAACCGGACTAGCGTGCCCGCCGTGCCCATCCATGATGACGAGATCCGAGCCACCGTCGGGCAGGTGCGGCGCCTGGTGGCGGCGCAGTGCCCGCAGTGGGCCGATCTTCCCGTGACACCCGTGCCCGACGAGTTGGAGGGCACCGACCACGTACTCTTTCGGATCGGCGACGAACTCGTCGCCCGGATGCCCAAGATTGCCGGGGCGGTCGACCAGGCCGATTCTGATGCGCGGTGGCTGCCCTTGCTGGCGTCCCACCTGCCTGCGCGGATTCCGCTTCCGCTGCACGTGGGCGAGCCGGGCGCGGGGTACCCGTGGCGGTGGACCGTGGTGCCGTGGATCGTGGGGAGCACGCCTCCCAGGCTTGGCTGCAACGACGTACTCCTGGCCCGCGACGTGGCAGCCTTCGTTCGCGCCCTGCACGGGGTGGATCCGGCCGGAGGTCCGGCCAAGCCACCGGGTACCCGAGGGTCCGCCCTGCTTCACGCCGACGAAGCCGTCCGCCGTGCGCTGCCCCGGCTCGCCGAGCATGACGACGGCTTCGATGTGGCCGCGGCCGAGGCGGCCTGGGATGCCTGCCTGGCTGCTCCTGACTGGGATCAGGACCCCGTGTGGATCCACGGTGATCTGCAGCCGGGCAACCTCATCACCCACCGCGGTCGGCTGGCCGCGGTGATCGACTTCGGCGCCCTCGGTGTCGGCGATCCGGCACCGGACGTGGCTCCGGCGCTGTGGACCTTCACCGGCGCGGCCCGGGAAGCCTACCGGCAGGCAGTCGGGTACGACGGCGCCACCTGGCGCCGCGCCTGCGGCTGGGCCCTCGCACCGTCGCTGACCGGCATCGACTACTACCGGTACACCTTCCCGCGAATGGCCGAGCACGGCCGCCGAATGGTCCGCGCAGTGATCGCCGAACTGGCGTGAGCACGCCATCCGACGGGTGTCCACCCGCACAACGGGCGGGACACCGCAGTGCGGGCAGTCGTCATGCGAGAGCGCACGATGTATCGAGGCGGGCGGCCCACCCGGCTGGCGCGACTCGTTGATCATTTGCCACCCGCTACGGCGGTGACCAGCCAGAATGCTCCCTTCAGCTGGACGCCGTCGGGGTGCTCGTAGGTGCTCAGTGCGGTGGTGAGCGCGACCCGGGCTCGGGTGGCCGCCTGCCGGTCGCCGTTGTGCAGCAGCGCGCGTGCCGGTCCGGTGCCGAGAAAGAGCTGGGTGGCGGCCGCGGCGTCGGGTCCGTAGGTCATGGCTGGGTCGACGCCGCTGATGGTGATGTCACGGAATCCGGCCGCTGTCAGCAGTTCGTCGATGCGTCGGGGGTCGGCCAGGGAGAACATGCCCGGCTCGTACGCCGCCCCGGGGTCGATGCGCGGGACGCGGCCGACGAGTGCGGCCATGAGCACGGTGAACCACTGCTGTTCGTCGACGGCTCGCGCGCAGGTGAACGCCAGGCGACCACCGGGTCGCAGCGCGTGCGCGACGTTGGTGAAGGCCGACACGGGGTCGGTGAAGAAGGTCAGCCCGCCGCGGCTGAGGGCGACATCGAACCCGCCCGGCGGAAACGGGTGCACCTGCACGTCACCCTGTTCGAACCGGACGTTGGTCAGCCCTTCCCCGGCGGCATGGGCCCGCGCTGTCCGCAGCATCGGGCCGGACAGGTCGACCCCGAGCGCGTATCCGTCCGGGGCACGCCGGGCGGCCAGCCGGGTGCTCTGACCGTTGCCGCAGCCGAGGTCGAGCACGCGATCGTCCGGGTTGATCCCGGCCGACGCGAGGAGCGGTTCGTTGAGCGCTGCGCTGACCGCGTCCCACTGGGCGGCGTGTTCGGCCCAGTGCCGGCCTTCAGGCCCGTTCCACGCCTCGGCCTGCTCAACGTTGGCGATCGGCTGCATATGCCACCTCCGAAGGTGCCGCCGGACCGGGCCGCCGCCGGCCCGGCTTGAAGACCCCGAGGACCACGTTGATCCCGAGGAACAGGAGTGCCGCCGCCGGTGCCGCCACCGCCACGATCTGGTCGCCGCGGGGAACGCCCGGCGTCGAGGACCCGACTGCCGCAGCGGCGGCGTGCCCGAGCCGGGGAACGAGCAGAGCCGGGGCGGCTGCGGCGAGTACCGCCGCGAGCGCGAGCTTGACGGTGACCCAGCCGTGCCGCAGTGGCCGCCACGGCCCGGCGGCCGCCAGGGCGAGGCCGCTCAGGACGCTTCCGGCCGCCAACGGCGCGACCAGCCACCGGCCGAGGAGGTACGCCGCCGGGTACACCGCGCGTGGATCGCTGTCGCGTAGGCCGGACACACCCAGCGCCAGGAGTGCCGCGTCGGCGCCCAGCGCACCCACCGTGACGATGATGTGGGCGGCCAGCAGTAGACGACGAGATCGCGGGTGGAGGTACATCGGGCGCTCCCCTACCGCCGGGGTGGCCAGAGCCGCCGGCCACGGTCGGACACTCGTATGATGTCGAACATGATGTCCGAGTATGGTCGCGGGCAGGGAGCCGGTTCAACGACCAGAACAGCGCCGCGATCCGTTACCGGACAGCCGCTGGCAACTGTTCGGAAAGTGGGACAGGAGATGCCGGGACAGGACCGCCGGATCCGGCGCAGCCAGCGACTTCTCCGTGAGGCGCTCGTCGCCCTGATCCCGGAGAAGGGCTACGACCGGATCACGGTGCAGGACATTCTCGACCGTGCCGACGTGGGACGCTCCACCTTCTACACCCACTACCGCGACAAGGACGACCTGCTGCTGGCCGGCTTCGACGACCTGCGCGCCGACCTGCAGCGCGACCTCGACGCCCTCAAGCCGGGTGTGCCACCGCATCCGACCAGCCCGACCGGCGTGATCTTCGCCCACGCCTACCGGCACCGGGACCTTTATCTGGCGCTGTGCGGCCGGCGCGGCGGCACCGTCGCGCAGCGCCACCTGCACGGACTCGTCAGCGGCCTGCTCCGCGACCATCTGCGCCCGCACATCGAGGCCGCCGGCAGCGACCTGCCGGTCGACATCGCCGCAGCGTTCTACACCTCAGCCGCCCTCGGCCTGCTCACCTGGTGGGTCGACCAGGACTTCCGGCCCGGACCTGCCGCCCTCGCCGGCGTCTATCAGCGGCTCGCCGCACCCGGCCTGCTCACCGCGCTCATCCCGCCGGCATCCGAGCCACCACCCGCGGTTGGCGGGTAGCATCGCGGCGTGAACTCGTACTGGCACGTCGTTCTGCCGCCGTTGCGCGCCTGACCGGGCGCACACACTGACGGCTCGACCCGCATCCCGGCCGCTCTTCAGAACGGCCCGGCCATGTGTCGTGCGCCCGTATCGCATAGCCCTCGGACGGTATTCGACGCGGAAAGTTCACGACCATGTCACATCGCGCATCATTGCCGGTTTCTGCTCGCCCAGCTCCCGCCGGGTCGCCGGCCCGCCACACCGACCCTCTCACCGGACCCGTACCGATTCTGACCGCCGCGGTGCTGTGGGGCACCACCGGCACCGCGAGTTCCTTCGCGCCGTTCGGAGCGCCGGCGGCAGCTGTCGGTGCCGCCGGCCTGATCCTCGGCGGCCTGCTGCTGCTGTTCTCCACCCGAAGCGCTCGCTCGCTCCCCCGGCGCTGCGCCCGCGACGAGCGACGGCTACTTGCCCTGGGGGCGGTCGCGGTAGCCGGCTATCCGCTCAGCTTCTACCCGGCGGTGGCACGGTCAGGCGTGGCGGTGGCGACCATCATCGCGCTGGGCGGCGCACCGGTCTTCGCCGGTTTGCTCGGCTGGTTCGCACAGGGCGCCAGGCCGACCCGTCGTTGGGCTGTCGCCACCGTGGCGGCGGTCATCGGATGCATGCTCCTGGTCCTGGGGCCTGAGCTCGCCGGCAGGACCAGCTCCGTAGACGTCATCGGCGTGACCCTGGCCGCCGTCGCCGGGTTCTCCTACGCCGCCTACTCGCTGGTGAGCCGGAAGCTCATCGCACGAGGACACGCCTCGCGGGCGGTGATGGGCGCGATGTTCGGTGCGGCCGCGCTGCTGGTTCTGCCCGTGCTGCTGGCCGGCAACCCGCGGTGGCTGCTCACCGTTCGCGGCGCGGCGGTGGCGGTGCACCTCGCCGTCGTCGCGACGTTCCTGGCCTACCGGCTCTTCGGATACGGCCTGCGCCATACCACGGCGCAGGTCGCCACGGCCCTGACCCTGGCGGAACCCGCTGTCGCGGCCGTGCTGGGCGTTGTACTCCTAGACGAACGGCTGCCGGTGGTCTCCTGGGCCGGGCTGGCCGTGCTCACCGTTGGTCTGGCCTTCCTTGCGCTGCCCGGGCGTACCCGCGGAGCGAGCTGATCCGGGGAACGACGTCCTCCGCGGGTGGGTGGCGGTGTCCACCCACCCGCGCGGCTCCCACCAGCGGTGTACGGTCGTGGAATGCGCCTCCCTACCGCGGCGACCACCGCGGGCTCCCTTATCGGCGGGTGGCAGCTCGCCCGCCGGACCGGTAACCGGCCGCTCGGCGGCGTGGTTCTCGCGGCAGGTGGCGTGCTGGCGGGCCGCGAGTGGGCCCGGCGGACGAGCCCGGCAGTGACCGCAGCGCTGGTCGCGACCTACGTCGGGTCCTTTGGCCTGTCGCATCCGCTGGCCAGGCGCATCGGCGCCTGGCCCTCCGTGCTGGCTGTCTCGGCGCTCACCGCAGTCGCCTCGTACGCTCTGGCAGATCGCCACGCTCCGCGCTGAGCGTCACCTGGCGCCGCCCCCGGTACGGTGACCTGCTACCACCGCGTGGTGGCGCGTTACGGCATCGACCAGGCCTCGGTCACCCGCCGCTCCGCCATCCTGTCCCGCCTCGCGTGCCTCAGCTCGGGTCGGCGTGATGTCGATCGGGGTGGGTGAGGAGCCATGCGGCGAGGACGGCGGCGGCGATTCCGGAGACCAGGAGGGGGACGGTGCCCTCGTGCCCCCAGGCGAGTCCGGCCCAGAGACCGGCGGCCAGGACGGCCAGGCCGGTCACACCCTGGAACAGCCCTTGGCCGGTGCCCTGCTCATGATGGGCCAGGAGTCCGGAGATCCACGCTTTCCCGACACCGTCGGTGAAGGCGGTGAACCCGCCGTAGACGGCCAGGAGCAGCCACGCGGCGGTGTGGGAGCGGGTCAGGCCGAGTCCGGTGTAGGCGAGGGCGAACAGGACCAGGCCGGCACCGAAGACCGCGGGTGGCGACAGTCGATCGGTGATCACCCCGGCCGGGTAGCTCAGGACGGCGTAGACCGCGTTGTAGGTGACGTAGGCGCCGATGACGGCGGAGACGGAGAAGCCGATCTCGTGCAGGCGGAGGAGCAGAAGCGCGTCGGGGAAGTTGACGAGGCTGAACAGCGCCAGTACGGCGACCACCCGCCAGTAGCGGCTGGGCAGGTGCCGCAGGCGCCAACTGCCGGTGCGGTGGCGACGGGACGGTTCGCGGACTGCGGCCACCAGGATGACGCTGGCCACGGCGGGCACCACGGCGATGATGAGCAGCGGCCGGATGTGGTGGTGCAGCAGCTGGTAACCGGCGAGACCGATGAGCGGTCCGATCACCGCGCCGGCGGTGTCCATCATCCGGTGAAAACCGAAGGCCCGCCCCCTGACGGGCGGCGGCACGCCGGTCGCTATCAGCGCGTCGCGGGGGGCGTCGCGGATGCCCTTGCCCAGCCGGTCCACTGCGCGACCGGCGAGGACGACCGGCCAGACAACTGCGGCGGCGATAATGACCTTGCCGAGCGCGGCGAGCCCGTATCCGAGGCCGATCATCGGCCGGGCATGGAACCGGTCAGCGATCCGACCGCTGATGACCTTGCTCAACGCCGCGGTGCCCTCGGCGACCCCTTCGACCGCCCCCACCACGACAGCGGGAGCTCCCAGCACGGTCGTCAGGAAGATCGGCAGGATCGGATACAGCAACTCCGACGCGGCGTCCTGCAACAGCGACACCCCGGACAGGACCTTCAGGTTCCGGGTCAACCAGGAACCGCCCGGCCGGCCGGGCGGCGTGTCGTTCGGGCCGTCGGACGGCTGCTCGCTCACCCCCAGACCTCCTGATGGACGGCAGGCTCTGCTGAGTTCACGGTGGCAGACCGGCGACCTCCGCAGGGCCGATACCGCGGACCGTGGTCAGACCGGCTGCGGCGGGGTGACGAGATGCCCCGTCCGGCTCCCACCGTTCCGTCCGGCCGTCCGTCAGATCAGGTCGTCAGGCGCGGACGTCACGAGGGGGCGGTGGTGGACGAGGCAAGGGACATCGCCGAGCGGTGCGTCGCCATTTCCCGGGCGGCCTACGGCCGGGGTGACCTGGACGCGGCGATCAACGACCTCCACCGGCTCCCCGACGACCTGCCGGTCCGGGGCGTGCTGGCGGCCGACCTCCTCGCAGCGCTCATGCGGAGCGGCCCGATGCTGCCCCGGTACCGGCTGCGGCACCTCGACGACCTGCTGGCGATCACCGAACGCCACCCGCCCGGCACGCCGGACTGGCCCACGGTGACGCTGCCGCCCAGGGGGCGGCCGCTGACGCCGCCCGCGCAGGTAAGTTTACATCCTCAACTTTGTCTATTAATCTAGGTCGATCCTGAGCTCAATCCGAGCGCCCGGACCCCTCCGCGAACCCACAGTTCGGACCACCGATCGACAAGGCCACGCATATCGGAAAGCACCGATCGCTATGACCACCGGCTCCACCGACGCGCGACCGACCGCCGAAATCGCCGACCTCGATCCGTCCCCCACCGCCCCGAACCACGGCAGGTGGCATCGCTGGCGGTGGCTGCGCCACGAATGGACCCTGGCGGTGCTCGGTGGCCTGGCGCTGGCGGTGGCGCTGACCTGGCCGACACTGCGCCATCCGGCCAGCACGATCCCCGGCGATCTCGGCGATCCGACCCTGCAGGCGTGGCAGCTGGCCTGGGCGGGCCACGCGGTGCGCAGCGACCCTTCCGGCCTCTGGGACTCGAACACCTTTTACCCCGAGAAGTACACGTTCGCCTACAGCGACACACTGCTCGGGTACGCCCCGATGAGCATGCTCGGCTCGGGCTTCGACGCCGCCGTGGTCCGGTACAACGTGATGTACGTGCTGCTGCACGCGTTGGCGTTCGTCGGGGCGTACGCGTTGGTCCGGCAACTCGGGGCGGGCCGCTGGGGCGGCGCGGTCGCCGGGGTGGCGTGGGCCTTCGCGCCGTGGCGGCTGGCGCACGCCGGCCACCTGAACATCCTGTCCAGCGGCGGGATCGCGTTGTGCCTGGCGATGCTGGCCCGCGGTCACGGCTGGTCGCTGCGGTCCGGGTACCGGCCGGAACGGCGCCGGCCGGGCTGGGCGCTGGCCGGGTGGCTCGTCGCCGCCTGGCAGGTCAGCCTCGGTTTCGGCATCGGGCTGCCGCTGGTGTACGGCCTGCTCGCCGCGGTGCTGGTGGCCGCCGGCGGCTACGGCTGGTCCTGGTGGCGGCGGGAACGACCCCCGTTCGGCGGGCGGCTGCTGATCGCGGATCTGGCCGGCGGGGTCGTCTTCGGCGCGGTGACACTGCTGCTGGGGCTCGTCTACCTGCGGGTCGTCGACCTCAATCCGCAGGCCGAGCGGACCCTGGACTGGACGGTGATGTTCTCGCCGCCGCTCATCGGCTTCGTCACCGCGCCCGCGGACTCGTGGTTGTGGGGCGAGTCGCACGCCGCGGCCCGGGAGCACCTCTCCTGGCCGCCGGAGATGGCGTTGCTGCCCGGGATGACTCTGCTGGGGTTGGCCGGGGCGGGGCTGTTCGTCTCGGTGTACCGGGTGCGGTACCGCGTCGCGCTGGGGCTCGGGGTGCTCGGCACGGTGCTGCTTGGCCTGGGCGCCACCCTCGGCGACGGTGATCCCGGCTATCTGACGCTGTCCCGGCACCTGCCGGGGTGGGACGCGTTGCGGACGCCGGGCCGGATGATGCACTGGACCAGCCTGCTGCTGGCGGTGCTGGCGGCCGGACTGGTGACCGCGCTCGCCCAGGAGCTTCACCGAGCGCCGACCCGGAACCGGGCGCGGAGGCTCACGCCGCTGGTCCTGCTGGTGCCGCTGGCCCTGGTCACCCTGGAGGGGGTCAACCGGACGCCGCACCCGGTGGTACCGCGGCCACCGGCGGCGATGCGTACGGCGCCGGAGCCGATCCTGGTCCTGCCCGCCGGTGGTGTGGGCGACCTGGTCTACATGCTGTGGACGGCCGACGGGTTCCCCCGGGTGACGAACGGGCTGGCCGGTTTCGAGCCCGTCACCCAGGCGCGGACGAGGACCGAGGTGGCGTCCTTCCCCGACCCGAGCAGCGTGGCGTACCTGCGCGGCATCGGCGTGCGCTCGGTGGTGGCCCTGCCCGGCCAGGCCACCGGTACGCCGTGGGAGGGCATCGCGGACCGGCCGGTCGACGGCCTGGGCATCACCCGGGAGGAACTCGATGGCGTGCTGGTCTACCACCTCTGACCCGGTGGGCGCGGCGCGGCGCGGCGCCGGTGACCGGTCGACGGGCACGGACCGGACGGGGTGACGGCGGTGCGACTGTCGGTGGTGGTGCCCTGCTTCAACGAGGAAGCGTCGGTGGAGCGGTTGCACACGGCGGTGACCGAGGCGCTCGCGGAGCTGCCCGACGTCGATGTCGAGGTGGTGTACGTCGACGACGGCAGCGAGGACGGCACTCTCGGGGCGCTGCGCCGGCTCGCCACCAGGGACCCGTCCGTGCGGTACACGTCGCTGAGCCGGAACTTCGGCAAGGAGGCGGCGATGCTGGCCGGCCTCGAGCGCGCCACCGGGGACGCGGTCGTCCTCATGGACGCCGACCTGCAGCACCCGCCGCGGTTGTTGCCCGACATGGTGGCGCTGTACCGACAGGGCTTCGACCAGGTGATCGCCCGCCGGGACCGGCGCGGTGACCAGTTCCTGCGGATGCTGGCCTCCCGGTCCTTCTACCGCTTCGTCAACTGGTGGGTCGACGTGCGGCTGCAGGACGGGGCGGGCGACTTCCGGCTGTTGTCCCGACTCGCGGTGGACGCGGTGCTGGCGATGCCGGAGTACAACCGGTTCTCCAAGGGGCTGTTCTCCTGGATCGGGTTCCGGACCGTCGTGGTCGCGCACCGCAACGAGACCCGCCAGGCGGGGCGGAGCCGGTGGAGCTTCGGCAAGCTCTTCAACTACGCGTTCGACGGACTCCTGTCGTTCAACAACCGGCCGCTCCGACTGGCCATCTACGGGGGCCTGTTCCTCACCCTGATCGCGGTGGGCTACATGGCCTGGGTGGTCGCCGACGCCGTCGAGAAGGGCATCGACGTCCCCGGCTACACCACGATCATCGTCAGCGTGATCGGCCTCGGCGGCATCCAGATGACGATCCTCGGCGTGATCGGCGAGTACATCGGCCGGATCTACTACGAGACCAAACGCCGGCCGCACTACCTGGTCCAGGAGACGGAGCATCTGGTCACGGAGACGGGGCCGGCGTCCCGCCGGCCGACCGGGCCGGCCGAACGGGTCCGGCAGCGGGTGCCGGCCCGCGAGGAGGTCTCGCGGCACGGCAGCCTCCCCCGCGACGCCGACGAATCCGGGCGGGAAGATCCGAAGTGACCGTCTCATGCGCCGTCGGCAGCTGCTCCTGCGCGCAGGGGTAGCCGGCACGAGCGCGAGGTGGTCCCGCTACGGTCCGACGCATGACAGTTGCCCGCTCGATCCTGCTGTTCCTGCTCGCCGCGCTCGCCGAGATCGGCGGTGCCTGGCTGGTGTGGCAGGGCTGGCGGGAACACCGGGGACTGCTCTGGATCGCGACCGGAGTCATCGCGCTCGGCTTCTACGGCTTCGTCGCCACCTTTCAACCCGACCCGCACTTCGGCCGCATCCTCGCCGCCTACGGCGGCGTCTTCGTCGCCGGCTCCCTCGCCTGGGGCATGGTCGTCGACAAGTTCCGCCCCGACCGCTACGACATCATCGGCGCCGCCATCTGCCTCATCGGCGTCGCCGTCATCATGTACGCCCCGCGCAGCAGCTGACCCCAACGGATGGGTTGCGTCGTGGCGCGTCGGCAGCCCCTGTCGACGCCCTGGTCGCACTCGATTGCTCCCTCACGCGGGGTCATCCTCGTGCCGGCCTGACACGGTGTCGGCGCCCTCATCGGCCTTCGGCGGCGCTGGTGCGCCGCCGGAATAGTTGACGCGTCAATAAAGTTGCACGTGTACCTCGAATCCCACACGTGCGCGTCGCCGGAGGAGTGCATCGACGCGACGACGTACGCTCGCTACGCCGGGCGGAGTATTCGGCAGTAGTAGCAGTGTGCAGCGGGTCGCCTACCAGCGGCGGACGATTCCGTGGGTCAGGGGCGCGACGATTGGTGGCATGCCAGAAACATCGCTGTCCCCACCCGGCGCAGACGCCGTTCCGGCCCCCGCGGCGGAACATCTGCCGCTGCGCCGGGGCCCCCTGCTGATCACGTCGCTGCTGGCCGCGACGGCCGGCGCCCTGATCTACCTCGCTCCGCTGGCCGCGGTGTGGCGGACCGCGTGGCCGTACGCTCTGCTGTTCGCCGCGTTGGGCACAGCGCAGTTGGGCACGGTTGCCCGCGTACTGGCCCGCCCGACGTGGCGTCGGTTGTTGTTGGCCGCCGCCGCGGCGCTGGCCGTACTCGTCGTGTGGCTCCTGACCCGCGGCACGCCGGTCCTGCCTGGTCCCTCGCCGTGGATACCGGTCGACTCGGTGATCGGGTTCGTCGACCGCATCTGCGCGGGGCTACAGGTCATCGGCGTGGCGGGATTCGGCATCGTGTGGGTTCTCGGCGCGGTGGCCGCCGCCCGAGGCCCCGGTGCGCGGGCCGCGCGCCGGCCGCGGCTGCGCCGGGTGGCGGGGGCGATCGCTGTCGCGCCGGTGACGCTGGTCGTGCTCCTTGCCACGTTCGTGGGGCTCAGCGGGGCCAGCGACGGGTTCGCGGGAGCCGGGTTCCCCGGCGACACCGTGGCTCCCCGCCACCTGCCGGCCGGGAAGCGCAGCACGGTGGCGTACTGCCGGATCGACGGGGTCCCGCTGGCCATGGATGTCTACACCCCACCGGCCGGCACGGCGACGCCGGGTCGGGGCGCACCGGTAGCGATGTACCTTCACGGCGGCGGTCTGGTGCTCGGCGACCGGAAGCTCTCCGGGCTGGGCGCGTCACTGTCCAACCACCAGGCTGCGCTGTTCACGCCGCTGCGGGAGCGGCTGAACGCCAACGGCTACCTCGTCGCCTCGATCGACTACCGGCTGACCCCCGCCGCCCCGTGGCCCGCCACGCTCGAGGATGCCAGGTGTGCGGTGCGGTTCCTCCGGGCGCACGCCGCCGACCTCGGCATCGACCCGTCCCGCATCGGTGTGTGGGGCGCCAGTGGCGGAGGTCTACTCTCGTCGATGCTGGGTCTGACCGGTCGGCAGGGCGGGCCCGGCCCGTACGCCGAGCAGTCGAGCGCGGTACAGGCCGTGGTGGACATGTTCGGCCCCACCGACCTCAACGACTTCACTGATGCTCCGCCGTTCATCCGGTTCCTGCTCTGGGCCGGCATCGGTACATCCACGGCCACCCGCCACTCGGCCAGCCCGATCAACTACGTCACCGGGCCCGCGCCGCCGTTCCTGATCCTGCACGGAGCGCAGGACGAGGACGTCGCTCCGCGCCAGTCCGTCCGGTTCGCCGAGCGGCTGCGCACCGCCGGTGTGCCGACAGAGTTCGTCGAGGTCGCCGGCACCGGGCACACCCTGGCCACCCCCGCACAGCGACCGTCGACGCAGGAGGTGACCGACATGGTGGTGGACTTCTTCGCGGCAACGCTGCGATGACGCCCCTCCAGGGGCGGGCGCCGCGCCTCATGAACGGGAGCCCAACGTCCCCGCGCAGCGGGACGGCCCGTGGCGGATCGGGCGTCCCGGCGCATACGGTGAGCGCGTGGTGAGCGGCGGGCCGGTGCTGCGGCGGTGGACGGTGGACGCCGGAATCGTGCTCGCGGTACTGGTTGCCGCCGAGATCGCGATAGCGACCGGCAACGAAGACGACTCGATCGACCGGGACTGGTTCGCGTACCTGCTCGGAGTGGCGATGGCGGCACCGCTGCTGCTGCGCCGGCGGTACCCGGCCGCCGTGCTGTACGCGGTCTCAGCGGTGCTGCTGCTGTTCTACGCCCTCAACTATCCGGGCTTCCCGCCGGCACTGGTGCTCGCGGTGCCGCTGTACGACGCGGCCCGCGCCGGGCGCCTGTGGTGGGCGGTACCGGTACCGGTGTTCTTCCTGGCTGCCGGGGCTGTCGTGCTGATCGCGCACCGGGAGATGCCGCCGCTGGAGCTGCTCGCCGCGTTCCTGCCGCAGGCCGCGACGCTGGCGGTGGCGCTGCTGCTCGCCGCGTTGATGCGGAGCCGGGCCGCGTACGCCGCCGAGGTGCGGCACCGGCTGGACCAGGCAGAACGAGAGCGCGAACTGGAGGCGCGACGCCTGGTCACCGAGGAACGGCTGCGGATCGCCCGTGACCTGCATGACACGGTGGGGCACGCGATCGCCACCATCACCGTGCAGTCCGCCGCCGCGCTGCGGCTGCTGGACGCAGAGCCGGAGCGGGCTCGGGAGGCGTTGGTGAGCATTCGCGGCACCGGCAAGGCGGCGCTGGCCGAGATGCGGGCCACCCTCGGCCGGCTGCGCTCCGACGGCAGGCCGGACCGGCGCGGGAGCGGGCCGCCGGAGCGGGACACGGGACTGCACCGGCTGCCCGAGTTGCTGGCCGCGGTACGGGCGGCGGGCTTGCCGGTCGAGCTGCACAGCGAGCTGTCCGGCGAGCGGCTGCCCGCAGCTCTCGACGAGGTGGCGTACCGGATCGTGCAGGAGTCACTGACCAACGTGCTGCGGCACGCAGGGGCGGCCGCTCGTGCCGAGGTGCAGCTGCGGGCGGTGCCGGACTCGCTGTGGGTGGAGGTACGCGACGACGGGGTGGGCGCCGGTGCCGGCGGAACGCCGTCCGGCGGGCGGGGGCTGACCGGGATGCGGGAGCGCGCCGAGGCACTGAGCGGCCGGTTCGAGGCTGGGCCGCGGCCGGGTGGGGGCTTCCAGGTCCGGGCGATACTGCCCCGGATTGCGCCGGAGGGGATGTCGCCGGCCCGGGAGACGCTGGAAGGTGGATCGCGATGATCCGGGTGCTGCTCGTCGACGACCAGGCCCTGGTGCGGGCCGGGTTCCGGGCGTTGCTGGAGGGCATCCCCGATATCGACGTGGTGGGCGAGGCCGGCAACGGCGGTGCGGCGGTGGCGCTGGCCCGGGAACTCCGCCCGGACGTGGTGCTGATGGACATCCGGATGCCCGATGTGGACGGTGTGACCGCGACCCGCCGGATCACCGGAGACGCGCAGCTGTCTGGCGTACGGGTGCTGGTGCTGACCACGTTCGCCGAGGAGGACGACGTGTTCGCCGCCCTCCGCTCCGGAGCCAGCGGCTTCCTGGTCAAGGACACCGACCCGGACGAGCTGGTGCAGGCGGTACGCGTGATTGCCCGGGGCGATGCGCTGCTGTCGCCCAGCGTCACCCGGGCGGTGATCAGGCGCTCGGTCGGGGCGGAGCAGCCCGCCGCCAGGCCGAGGCCCGAGCCACCGGAGTTGGCCCTGCTCACCGCCAGGGAGCGGGAGGTGGTGCAACTCGTCGCGGCCGGCCTGAGCAACGACGACATCGCTACCCGTCTGGTGGTCAGCCCGCTCACCGCGAAGACCCACGTCTCGCGGGCGATGGTCAAGGTCGGCGCGCGGGACCGGGCCCAACTGGTGGTCTTCGCCTACCGGCACGGCCTGGTCACCCCGGACGGATACGACGCTGGGAGTACGACCCGGTAGCAGGCCGCCGCGGAGAATGCCTCCGCCGGCGGGACGTTTCCGCCTCGGGTTCGCCGGACCATCTGCGGCATGACCGACTCATGGCTCTCCCGCCTCGCCGCCTTCTGCCACCGGCGCCGGTTGACGGTGCTGTCCGGCTGGATCGTGCTCGCCGCGACCATGGTGCTGCTCGCCGTCGGGTACGGCGCCGGTTCCGACGACGACTTCAGCACCGACGCCACCCAGTCCGGCCGGGCAGAGCAGTTGATCGCCGAGCACTTTCCCGGGTTCACCGGGGACAGCCTGACGCTGGCCGTGCACTCCGACACCGCCCTGGACGATCCCGCCGTGCGGGAGCCGGTGCAGCGGTTTGTCGACGTGCTCGCCGCCACCGCGCACGTCACCCGGGTCAGCTCCCCGTACGACGCAGCGGACCAGATCACCGCCGACCGGCACACCGGGTACGCCGTGGCGATGCTCGACGTCCCCAGCGACGACATGCCGGTCGCGGCGACCCAGGCGCTGCTCGACCAGGTGCGCGAGGCCAGCGGATCCGGGGTGACCTTCGCCCTGGCCGGGCCGGCCGTCAACAACGTCGAGACTCCTGGCGGCGGCCCGGCTGACGCGGTGGGGCTCGCCGCGGCAGCGGTCGTCCTGCTCGTCGCGTTCGGGTCGGTGCTGGCGATGGGGCTGCCCATCGTCACCGCGGTCCTCGGAATCGCGGTGGGCCTGTCCGGGATGTCCCTGCTGGGGCACGTCTTCCCCGCCCCCGGATTCGCACCGGTCCTGGCCAGCATGATCGGCCTCGGGGTGGGCATCGACTACGCCCTGTTCATCGTGACCAGGTACCGGGAGGCGCTGCACTCCGGGCGTACCCCACGGGAGGCCGTGGTGACCGCGACCGCGACCGCCGGACGGGCGGTGCTGTTCGCCGGCGCGACCGTCGTGGTGGGCCTGGCCGGGCTGCTGCTGACCGGACTCGGCTTCATGCGCGGCCTGGCGGTCGGCGCGGCGGTGACGGTTCTCGCCACCATGCTGGCCGCGGTCACCCTGCTACCGGCGCTGCTCGGCCTGGTCGGGCACCGGATCGACCGGCTGTCGGTGCACCGTCGCCGCGCCTCGGCCCGGCCCTGGTCGTCCCGCTGGGCCGACCGCGTCATCCGCCGGCCGCTGCTCGCCGCCCTGGCCGGGGTGCTGGTACTGGCGGCGCTGGCCACCCCGGCGCTGGGCCTGCGGCTGAGCATGCCGGACGCCAGCACCCAGCCTCGGGACACCAGCGCCTATGCCGCGCACCGGATCCTCGCCGACGGTTTCGGCGCCGGCTTCGACGCCACCCTGTCGGTCGTGGTCAGCCTGCCCGAGGGCGATCCGGACCGGGTCGCCACGGCGATCGCGGCCGAGCCCGGTGTGGCGTCAGTGAGCCCGCCGCGGCGCAGCGACGACGGGGCCGTCGCCCTGCTCGCCGTCCGCCCGACCACCGGCACCCAGGACGACGCCACCACCGAACTGGTGCACCGGCTGCGGGCGGTCACCGCGGGCCAACCGGTACTCGTCGGCGGCGTGGTCGCCGCGGCCATCGACTTCGCCGAACTGACCGCCGACCGGCTCCCCCTGGTGATCGTCGTGGTGGTCGGCCTGTCCCTGCTCTTGCTGGTGATGATCTTCCGGTCCCTGCTGCTCGCGGTGAAGGCCGGCCTGCTCAACCTGATCTCGATCGGCGCGTCGTTCGGGGTACTGGTGGCGGTGGTGCAGTGGGGCTGGCTGGGCGGTGTGCTGAACTTCCCCACCACGATGCCGGTCACCGCCTGGGTACCACTGATCATGTTTCCGGTGTTGTTCGGGCTCTCCATGGACTACGAGGTCTTCCTGGTGTCCCGGATCCGGGAGGCGTACGACGCGGTCGGCGACACCCGGCTGGCGGTACGCGAGGGCCTCACCCGCACCGCCCGGGTGATCACCGCCGCCGCGGCCATCATGATCGCGGTGTTCCTGTCCGTGATGCTCGGCGCCGACGTCGGGGTCAAGCAACTCGGCCTCGGCCTGGCCGTCGCGGTGTTCGTGGACGCCACCATCGTGCGGCTGATCCTGCTGCCGGCCACGATGGAACTCGTCGGCGGGTTCAACTGGTGGCTGCCGAGCTGGCTCGATCGGGCACTGCCCAGGATCCGCGTTGACGAAGCCGAGCCCGCGACTGGCCCGATGCCTGAGCGGTCAGCTGCGGCTGGGCTGGCAGCCCGTCGACGGCGCGGTCCGATCCGGCCAGGAGAGAAGGCGAAGCTGCTCGATCGTTCGCAGCCGGACTCCCGGCCCTGGGCCAGGTGAAACGCTTACGGTCAGGGAGGTGTCACCGGCCGCGTTCCACCCACGGGTCCCGATCAAGGGACCGGCACGTGGTCACCTTTCCCCTCGACCGCCACGTTGCGGCCTGCGACGTTTCGAGAGGTTGCCGGCGGCTATGAACGCGGTGCCGAAACGACTGACCAGCGGATGGAGGAAGAGCTGATGGAGGCTCCGCCGTCGCCGAAGGTGGCACGACCGGTCATGTACCACCGCTGGAGCTGGATTACGTTCATCCACTGGCGCTGCCCACCGTCGGTGCTGCAGTCGATGCTGCCGTCCGGGTTGACGGTGGAGACCTTCGACGGATCCGCCTGGGTCGGGTTGACGCCGTTTCTCATGCAAGGGGTGCGCGCGCCGGGGCTGCCGGCCGTGCCGTGGTTGTCGGCCTTTCCCGAGACCAACGTCCGCACGTACGTCCAGGACCAGTGGGGACGGCAGGGGATCTGGTTCCTGTCGCTGGACGCGGCCCGCATGCCCGCGGTGCTGGCGGCCCGGCTCGGCTACCGGTTGCCCTACCACTGGTCGGCCATGACGGTACGGATCGACGGCAAGGACGTCGCCTACCGCTGTGAGCGCCGCTGGCCCGGCCCTCGGCCCCTGCGATGTGACGCCGAGGTCCGGCTGGGCCCACCGCTACGCGAGCCGGACCGCGACGAGCTCGCGCACTTCCTCACCGCCCGGTTCCGCCTGTTCACGGTCATCGCGGGCAAGCTCGCCACGGCCGTTGTGGAGCACCCGGCGTGGCCGCTGCGCCACGCCGAGTTGCTCCGGCTCGACCAGAACTTGTCAACCGGGGCGGGACTGCCTCCGCCCGCCGGCGATCCCCTGCTCCACGCGTCCCTCGGCGTTCCGGTACGCGTGGGAAGTTGGCATCGGCTGGAACGGTCGTGAGGCCTCGCCCTCCCTGACCTCGTCTTCGTTCATCTGTGCGAATGGGTGCCGTGTCGCGCTGGCGCCGGCCCGTCCGGCTGCCTCGTCACCGCCGCCGCAGCCGACCGACTCGCCCACGTCGAGTTGCACGTCGGCAAGCACGGCTCCACCCTCGCCGGCCTGACCGACGCCCTGTCGACCGCGATCACCACCGGGCTGCGCGCTGGTGTCCGAGTTCGTGGCAGAACTGCGGCACACCCGTTACGCCCCCGCCGGCCGCACCGGCGATCCAGAGGTGCCGGAGGCCACCTCGCTCGGCGACTACCTCGCACGCCGGCTCGCCTGGGCCGGCGGCGACCTACGACGACGGGGGGCGCAGCCGGCCAACAACTGAGGCACCCGACGTCTCCCGGCAACGACCGGCCCGGCACCGCCACGCCGAGCGATGGCCCGGGCAGACCGGCCGCACGCCGCGGGCTGAATTTGGCTCGACCTGTGGCGATGTGACCCGGGACGCACCGAAATGGTGGAACCAACCGGGCCGTGGCCGCGACTACCGGTACATGGGGTGTGAGCAGTGGCGTGAGGTCCTGTCCGCGCAGCTGGACGGTGAGGCGACCGGCGCCGAGCAGGCCGGGGCCGACGCGCACCTCGACGAGTGCGCCGGCTGCCGCACCTGGCTGGACCAGGCCGCAGCGATAACGCGGCGGGCCCGGCTGACCGTCGCCGCCCCGGGGCCGGACCTGGCCGACACCATCCTCGCCGCGCTGCCCGCGCCCGCACCTTCCCACCATGATTTCCGGAAGCGGGTCGTGCTCACCCTGCGGGGGCTGTTGGGGCTCCTCGGCGCTCTGCAACTGGTGCTCGGGCTGGCGCAGGTCGGCCGGGGGCCGGCCGGCGGGCACGACCACGCCGGGGTGCTCGGCGTGGGGCATCTGTGGCACGAGTCGGCGGCCTGGAACGTGGCGGTCGGGGCCGGGTTCCTGTTCGTGGCGGCGCGGCGCACGCGGCCGGCCGGGCTGGTGCCCATGTTGACCGCGTTCGTGGGCACGCTGGTGCTGCTGTCGGTCAACGACCTGCTGACCGGGCGGGTCGACACCGCCCGTCTGGTCAGCCACGGGTTCCTCCTCGCCGGGTACGCGATCGTGGTGGCGCTGTCGCGGCCCCGCCTGCGGCCCGGCGCGCCACCGGCGCACGGCAGGAGTGACCGCTCGGGCTGGCGACTCAACGCCGACGAGGCGGCGGAACCGGCCCAGCTCCGGCTGGTCCCGCCGTACCCAGGTTCCGCTCGGGTCCGTGGCCGGCGGGCGGCCTGAGCCGGCCGCGCCGCTCCAGGCTGGTGACGTCAATCACTTTTATTCCGGAACTTTCCATTCATCCCAGTCAACCAACCAGACGGCAGACCAATCAGCGAAGGGGACCAGTCATGCCCACTCGAATCCGCCGCTCGAGCTCGGCGGGCCTCGTCGCCGCCGCGCTGGCCGGCCTCGCGGTGCTGCTGGCACCGGCCTCGCCCGCCGCCGCCCACAACTCGCTACTGACGGCCAACCCCGCCAAGAACGCTCGTCTCGCCGCGCCGCCGGCGCAGATCACCCTGAAGTTCCTGCAGAAGCTGGACCCCGCCTTCACCACCATCGTGCTCAGCGACGCCGACCAGCGGAAGGTCTCGACCAGCGAGCCCGCCGTCACCGGGACCACGGGCACGGTGACGATCAGCGAGCCGCTGGCCAACGGCAGCTACACCGTCGCCTACCGGGTCGTCTCCGCCGACGGGCACCCCGTGCAGGGCTCGTACTCCTTCACCGTCGCGGACCCGGCCGCCAGCGCCGCCGCCCCGACCGCCAGCGCAGCCCCGGGCGTGGTCGCCTCTGCTGCCGCCGACCAGGGTGCCGCCTCCTCCGCGTCGGCCAGCCCGGCGGCCTCGTCGCGCCGCTCCGACGGCTCTGATCCGATGCCGCTCGTGGCCGGCGGTATCGCCGTCGTGGCCGTTGTCGCCGGGGTCGTGGTGCTGCGGCGTCGACGCCGCGCCGGCTCCTGACCGAAGCCATCCGGACTCCGTGTACCACTCCCGCCTGCCCGCAATTTGACAGGGACAATCGACGTGCCAGAAACGCGTTCGCGCCAGTCTGACCCGCACCGTGTCCCGGACGGCTCTCGCGCCGTGCGAACACCGGCCGGAGACGGCCGAGCCCTCGAGACGCCCGTGACCGGGATCCGCTTCACCGGCCGGAAGGGCTCGGTCGCGGTGCCGGTCGTGGCCGCGATGTCAGCGGGGGCGGCACTTGTGCTCGCCCTGCAGGCCGGCGGGGCGCTCTCGGCCGCGATACCCGGCCTGCCGGATCCCGGGCCGGTCGCCACCTGGGCGCTGCCGCTGGTCCGACTGCTCGCCGACGTGCTCGCCACCCTGACGGTCGGGATGCTGGTCACGGCCGCATTCCTGCTGCCCGGGGACGGGCCGAGTGTGTCCCCGCACGGCTGGCTGCTGCTACGGCGCGCCGGCGCCCTGTCCACCGGATGGGCGGCCGCCGCCCTGGCACTGATCGTGCTGACGGTCTCGGACCTGCTCGGCCTCCCACCGCAACGACTCAGCGGGGCCGTCGTCATCAGCTTCGCGTCCTCGATCTCCCAGGGGCAGGCCCTGCTGCTGCAGGCCGGGCTGGCCCTGACCGTCGCGGTGCTCGCCCGGGTGGGCGTGTCGCGTGGGCTCGCCGCCACGGCGGCGATGCTGGCGCTGGTCGCGCTGACGCCGCCGGCGTTCACCGGGCACGCCGCGGGGGCCGGCGACCACCAGATCGCGGTCAGCAGCCTCGTCCTGCACGTGCTGGCGGCCGCGCTGTGGGTCGGCGGCCTGGCCGCACTGTTGACGGTCCGTCGCAGCCGACACGTCGCCGACGCTGCCACCCGATACAGCCGCCTCGCCCTGGGCTGCTTCACCGCCGTCGCGATCAGTGGGATTGCCAACGCCGCCGTACGCCTGGGGGCGGTGGACCAGCTCTGGCAGTCCCGCTACGGGTGGCTGGTGGGCGGCAAACTCCTCGCGCTGGTGGTCCTCGGCGCCGTCGGCGCGGCGCACCGATCCCGGACCCTGCCAGCCCTGCGCGCCGGCCGGCGTGCCGCCTTCGCCCGGCTGGCCGCCGGGGAACTCGTCGTGTTCGCCGCCACCCTGGGCTTGTCCGTGGCGCTGTCCCGCAGCCCCACACCGGTGGCCACCGACCCCACGGACGGTGACCCGCTGACCGAACTGCTCGGCTTCCCGATGCCCGCCGCCCCCACCCCGGGTAACGTGCTCGGCCAGCCCCTGCCGGACCTGTTCTTCCTCACCCTCACCGCCTGCGGGGCCGTCGCCTACCTCGCCGGCGTGCGGCGGCTGCGCCGGGCCGGGCACCCTTGGCCGGTTGCCCGCACGGCCAGCTGGCTCGTCGGCCTGCTGGTTTTCGCCGCGTTCACCGGCCTCGGCGTCGCCCGCTACGCGTACGTGCTGTTCAGCGCTCACATGGCGCAGCACATGGTGCTGTCCATGCTGGTGCCGATCCTGCTCGTCGGTGGCGCCCCGGTCACCCTCGCCCTGCGCGCCCTGCGCCGCCCGGCCGACCCGCAGGTCCGCGGTCCCCGGGAATGGCTACTTCTCGCCCTGCACAGCCGCCCCACGAAGCTGCTCACCCACCCACTGGTCGCGCTCGGCATCTACACCGGCAGCCTCTTCGGCCTGTACTTCAGCGGCCTGCTCGGCACGCTGATGCGCTCACACCTCGGTCACCTGGCCATGCTGATCCACTTCGTGGCCGCCGGCTACCTGCTGTTCTGGGTACTCATCGGCGTCGACCCGGGCCGGCCGAGAATCCCCCACCCCATCCTCGTGATCATCCACCTGGCCGCGATGATGGCCCACGGCTTCTTCGGCCTGGTGCTCATGCAGACCACCTCGATCCTGGCCCCGGACTGGTACACCGCCGTCCACCCCACCTGGGCCTCTCCCCTTGCGGTGGACCAGAAACTGGGCGCGAGCATCGCCTGGGCGTTCGGCGAGATCCCCGCCGCCGTCGTCATGATCCTCCTCGTCCGCCAGTGGATCCGGGCCGACCAGCGCGAACAGGCTCGCCTCGACCGCGCCGCCGACCGCGCCCAGGCCACCGGCGAAGACGACGAGCTGTCCCGCTACAACGCCTTCCTCGCCGCCGCCAGCCGAGTCGGCCAGAACCAACACCGGGAGCCGCGGCCGTAACATCGCCTCCCGAGTTTGGCTCAACCGCCACCAACTGTGCTGGCCGCTGATCGGCTCGGCGCTGGTGACCTCCTCACCCGACAGGTGCTGCTCCACGGCGTCGCCCTCACCCCGGCCACCCTCGCCGGCACCTGGGTCGGCAAGAGGATCGTCGGCCGGATCAGGGACCGGACCTTCGTCATCTGTGTCGAGGTCGGCTTCATCGCCGCTGGCGCACTGTTCCTCGCCGGCTTCTGACCACCTGGCCGTCGGCCATGGCCACCTCAACCCTCGGCACCCGTCCGCTGCGGCAGAGCGAATGTAGCCGTGGTTACACTCGACGGCGTGGCAAACGATTCTCCGGGCTGGCTGGTCGCCGCGATCCGGCTCCCAGCCGGCCCGTCCCGGCACCGGGTAGCGGTCTGGCGAGAGCTGCGCCGAGTCGGCGCCGTCCCGGTCAGCGGCGGCGTCTGGGCCGCGCCGGCAGCTCCCGTCTTCGCCACCGGCCTGGACCGCGTCGCCGAACTGGTCCGCCGCGCGGACGGCCGGATGCTCATGCTCGACGCCACCCCGCACGACGACGACAGCCGAAGCAGCCTGCTCGACGAGTTCAACACCGCACGCGCCGACGAGTGGACCGAGTTCGCCTCCGAGTGCGACAAGTACGAGGCCGAGATCGCCAAGGAGAAGCGCATCGGCAAGCTCACCGTCGCCGAACTCGACGAGGAAGAGCAGAGCCTGGACCGGCTACGCCGCTGGTTCCGCGAACTCAAGGCCCGCGACATCTTCGGCGTCACCGAAGGCGTCCAGGCCGAAGACCGCCTCAAACGCTGCGCCGAGGCACTCGACAGCTACGCCACCGACGTCTACAAGGCGGTGCACGCCCCGCTCGGACAGGAGCATCCCCATGCGTGACTGGCTGCTCGCCCTGGCCACCGCGATCGGGCTCCTGCTCGCCTCATGGGCGCTACTGATCCTGCTGGCCCGCCGGCTACCACCGGGCACCCTGCGCGACCTCGCCGCCTTCATCCCCGACTGCCTCACCACCGTCCGACGGCTCCGCAAGGACCCGCGGGTCCCCCGCCGGGCGAAGATCGCCGTGCTGATCGCCGGGCTCTGGGTGGCCAGCCCCATCGACCTCATTCCCGAGTTCCTGCCCGTCATCGGCCCCCTCGACGACATCGTCGTGGTCGCCCTGGCCCTGCGCTACGCCGGTCGGCAGGTCCCCCGCGACGTTCTCCTGGCCGCCTGGCCCGGCGAGCCACGACTCATCGAACGACTTCTCGGCCGGCCGTCAGCCTGACCCGCAGGAGTCGTTCACGAACTCGCCCGTACCGAATCGGCCCAGCCGCCGACCCACCGGGGTCCGGGGCCCACCGGCGAGCAGTTACCCGACCAGTCGCTGCTGGGACGCCTGCGTACGCGGCTCGATCGTGGTGGTGGCCGATCGCCATGACCCCGTGCCGAGGACAGTGGACGGCGCTAAGCACCGGGGTGATCGTTCGGCGTCAGGGCGAGTTCGACGCAGCAGCGGCCGGGGTGAGGGGCGAGGACGGCGTGCCGGTCGGTGGCGCCCAGCCCGTGGAGCAGGCCGGTGAGGAAGGCGTGGTTGAGTCCGCACACGAGGGCGGTGTGCCGGGCGGCCAGGCCGTGGAACGGGCAGTTGCGCAACAGGGTCCGGTCGGCGGCCGGGTGGGGTTCGAAACCGAGGTGGCCCAGTGCGGCGGTGAGGTCGGCGCCTTCGGCGGCGAGGGCGGCGCCGAGGGTTCGTCCGCGGTCGTGAGCATGCCGGCCGGCAGCCTGGTCCGCATGGGTGGGATCGTCGTCCACGGCGGCAGCGAGGATTTCCGCGATGAGCTGGTAGCGGCGCTCCGGGATGGTCAGGGTGACCCCTTCGCCGGCGGGTTCGTACACCTTGGGCGAACGGCCTCGGCCGCGGAGCTGCCCCGGCGGTGGCTGGTACCTGGCCTGAAGCAGGCCGGCGTTGACGAGCTTGTCGAGGTGGAACGCGGCCAGGCCCCGGGACATCCCGGTGGCGTCGCTGGCCTCTTCCCGGCTGACCGGGTGGCCGGCGCGGCGCACGTAGTCGTAGAGGGTGCGCCGGGACGGGTCGACCAGGGCGCCCACCCCGGTCCACGGGTCGTCCACAGTCACATCCCGACGCTATCACCAACTTCTGTTATTGAAATTCCTCGGCGCGGGGTGCAGGATGAGCATTATCGATAGCGCCCATTGGTGAAAACCTGGGGGTGGGTCCCGTGCATCCGTTAAAGCAGGTGAAGCGGCCGGTGACGGTGCTGGCCGGGCGGTACGGGCATCCCGTGCATCCGGCGCTGGTGGTGCCGATCGGAAGGAGGAGCGGGTCTGATGGCTGTCGCGGCATTGATTGCGTGGCTGGTCACCGCCGTCGGCGGGTTCGTCATGCTCGGCCTGTGGGTGTCGCGGGGCGGGCACCGTCCGGGCAGCGGCACGCGACTGGCGCCCGGGCTGGTGTTCACCCACTTCGCGCTGGCCGCGGTGGGCCTGGTGGTGTGGATCGTGCACCTGGTCATGGCCAAGGCAGCGCTGGGTGTGGGTGGCAGCTGACATGACGGTGACCCCGATGCGGGTGGCCCGCCAGCGGCCCGCGCGTGATCTGGCCGCCGCGGAACGAGCGGCGGCGGCGTTCCTGACCGCTCTCGGAGTGGACCTCGACCGTGACGGGCTGACCGCCACGCCGGGGCGGATGGCCCGCGCGTACGCGGAGTTGCTGACCCCACGCGAGTTCGCGCTGACCACCTTCGACAACGACGAGGGCTACGACGAGCTGGTTGTGGCGCGGGCCATCCCGATACGGTCGGTGTGCGAGCATCATCTGCTGCCGTTCGTCGGCGTCGCACACGTCGGCTACCTGCCCGGCGCACGGATCCTTGGTCTGTCGAAGCTGGCCCGGGTGGTGGAGCTGTTCGCGCACGGCGCCCAGGTGCAGGAGCGGCTGACCAAGCAGATCGCGGAATGGCTCACCGAACACCTGCAGCCGAAGGGCGTCGGGGTGGTCGTCGAGGCCGAGCACCTGTGCATGACCCTGCGCGGGGTGCAGGCGGTCGGGGCTACCACCGTCACGTCCAGCCTGCTGGGAACGCTACGCGACGACCCGCGCTCCCGCGCGGAGTTCTTCGCCCTGACCGGCCTGCACACCGGCTGACCACTGTCTGCTGAGGAGCTCACCATGGTTGACTCGCCCGCGTACGTCATTGTCGGGGCATCGCTCGCCGGGGCGAAGGCCGCCGAAGAACTACGCGCCGCGGGGTTCGCCGGTCGCGTCCTGCTCATCGGCGAGGAGAAGGAGCGGCCGTACGAACGGCCGCCGCTGTCGAAGGGGTACCTGCTCGGCACCGACCCGCGGGACAAGGCATACGTGCACGAGCCCGGCTGGTACGACGCCCACGGGGTGGAGCTGCTGCTCGGGGTGCGAGCCGCCGGACTCGACCGGGCCGCTCACACCCTCCTGCTGTCCGGCCGAGACCCGGTCCGCTACGACAAGCTCCTGCTGGCCACCGGGTCGCGGGCACGCCGCCTCGACGTGCCCGGCGCCGACCTGCCCGGAGTGCGGTACCTTCGCGCACTGCCCGACGCCGACGCGCTGCTCGCCGACCTGCGTACGGCGAAGCGGGTGGTGGTGGTCGGCGCGGGATGGATCGGCCTGGAAGCTGCGGCCGCAGCCCGTCACCACGGCGCGGACGTGACGGTGGTGGAGGTGGACCGGGCGCCGCTGCGGCGGGTCCTCGGCGACGACGTTGCCGCGGTGTTCGCCGCCCTGCACCGCGCCCACGGCGTCGCGTTCCACTTCGACGCCGGGGTACGTCAGTTCCGGGCCGGCGCCGAGGGCCACCTCGCCGCCGTGGTGCTCACCGACGGCACCGAACTGCCAGCCGACCTCGCCATCGTCGGCGTCGGGATCACCCCGGCCACCGACCTCGCACTCGCCGCCGGGCTGACCGTTGACAACGGCATCGCCGTCGACGCCGGGCTGCGCACCAGCGACCCCGACATCTACGCGGCAGGAGACGTCGCGGCGCTGGCCCACCCGCTGCTCGGCAAGCGGATCCGCGTTGAACACTGGTCCAACGCCCTCAACGGCGGCAAGGCCGCCGCCCGCGCCATGCTCGGCGAACCCGTGACCTACGACCGGGTGCCGTACTTCTTCACGGATCAGTACGACCTGGGCATGGAATACGCGGGCTGGGTCGAACCGGGCGGCTGCGATCAGGTAGTCTTCCGCGGCGACCCGACCATCCAGGACGACACACCTCCGCAGTTCCTCGCGTTCTGGGTGTCGGCCGGGCGGGTGCTCGCCGGAATGAACGTGAACATCTGGCAGGTTCAGGACGACATCCAGGCCCTGGTACGCGCCGGCTGGGCCGGGCGGGAGGTGGACCTTCGCCGGCTCGCCGACCCGAGCGTGCCCCTGCGCGCGCTCGTCCCGGAGCTGTAGCGCCGCGCGTACCGGGCCCCGGCGCCGCACCACGGGGCTCGTTGGCGCCGGGCGCTTTCCCACAGTCAGGCTGACTCAGGAGCGATCGCGGGGGCGTCTCGTATTGCGAGTGCGGCTTGGATGAGCGCGGCGTGGGTCAGCGTCTGCGGGTAGTTGCCGAGATGGGCGCCGGTCGCGGGGTCCAGCTCCTCGGCGTAGAGGCCGAGTGGACCGGCGTAGTCGAGCAAGCTCTGGAACAACCCGACCGCCTCGTCGCGGCGTCCGGTGCGGGCGAGGGCTTGAACGAGCCAGAACGAGCAGGGCAGGAACGCCCCTTCGGTGCCGGGGAAGCCGTCACGCCCCGGCGGGTAGCGGTACAGGAGCGGACCGCCGGCGGAGAGCCTGTCCCGAATGGCGTCGATGGTGCCACGCACCCGAGGCGACTCGACGCTGTCCAGGTCCAGCAGCGGCAGGACGAGCAGGGCTGCGTCGAGGTCCTTCGAGCCGTAGCTGCGGACGTAGCTGCCCACCGTCGGGTCGAAGCCGTGCGTCCGGACCTCGGCGGCGATGGCATCCCGGGCCTCCTGCCAGCGTCGACGTTGGCGGTCCCGTAGCGGGTGAGTGTCAGCGATGCGCAGGGCTCGGTCCAGGGCGAGCCAGCCCATGAGCTTGGAGTGGACGTGCTGGGCGGGTGCGCGGACCTCCCAGATGCCGGCGTCGGGCTCCGGCCAGCAACGGGCGACCAGGTCGGCGAAGCCGCGCACCGCCCGCCACGTCTCCGGGTAGAGACGCTGTCCGGCTTGTGCGAACGCCCAGGCGGCGTCGATCACCCAGCCGTAGCCGTCGAGCTGGTGCTGGGCGGCGGCGCCGTTGCCGAACCGTACCGGGACGCTGTCGAGGTAGCCGGGCCAGCCGGGCAGCTCCCGTTCCACCGGTACGTGGCGGCCGTGAAGAGTCAGCAGTGCCGGCAGGCGTGGCCGCTGCAGCCGGCTGGCGTGCAACAGCCACGCGAGGAAACCGTGGGCCTCCTCGGGTTTGCCGACGCTGAGGAAGGCACTGACGCCGATGCTGGCGTCCCGGGGCCAGACATAGCGGTAGTCCCAGTTCCGTATCCCGCCGGGGTCCTCGGGCAGTGACGTGGTGGGTGCCGCCACCGGGGCTTGCGAGGGCGAGTAGGTCAACAGTCGCAGGGTCAGCAGACTTCGTACGACGTGCTCTCGGAAGGGTAGCGACCCGTCGATGCCGACGGCCCAGGTCCGCCATCGGTTCTCGTCCTCGAGGAGCAGTTCCCAGGCCGCTGCCGGCTCGACGTGGATCAGCGGTTCGCGGTGGGCCACGGCCAGCACGAGGGTCACTTCATGGCCTGGCCTGACCGTGATCGAGGTGGGCCGACCCGGTTCGATGGCGAGCTCGGGTGCGCTGGCCAGAGAGACGGCGAGCGACCCCCACTCACACACCAGGGCCCGGCGCCGGTGCTGGACCCGGGGCCGGCGGTGGCGGGTGCCGAGGCGGGGGTCGAACTCGACGACGGCGTCGATCGCCGCCTCCTCGGCCGACAGCCGCCGCACGATCAGTGTCGTGGGCAGCAGGCGGCCGCTGACCTCGGCAACCATGGCCTCGGTGAGGGTGAGTCGGCCGCCGCCCACGCTCCATGTCGTCTCCAGGGTGGCGGAGTGCTGCCGGTAGCGCCGGTCGACGACCGTCGCCGGCCGGGCCGGGCCGACCCGGAAAGTTCCCGCGTCCGGGCCCCCGACCAACCGGCCGAACACGGGCTCGCCGTCGAAGCGGGGTACGCAGAGCCAGTCGAGCCGGCCGTCAGCGGCGACAAGGGCAGCCGTGCGCGTGTCACTCAGCAGCCCGTAGTCGCTGATCGGCATCGGTGGCCGAGGGCAGTTCACGTCCGGCCCGCCGGTCATGGGCATCGTTTCCTAACAGGTCGTGCGGGCACCGGTGGACGCAGCGCAGGACGGGGGGACGGTGGTGGGACTCGGGTCATTCGGCCTTGAGGAGCAGTCCGAGGACTACCCCGTACATGACGTGGACGACGGCCGCGACGGCCGGAGTCTGGATGCCGTAGTTGAGAGCGAGCAGGCCGGGCGGCTCCAGCACGGCAGTGCTGGCCGGGCCCGCCCGCTGCGAGGCCATGCGTGGGTGGACACCCGGAAGCAGCGGCAGGAGCACCGTCAGCGCGATCCCGACGTGCAGCATCCCGAACAGCGCTCCGATCCACCAGGTGGCGTGGTGCAGCAGGGCGAACGTGGCCGCGTAACCGAGAGCGAAGCCCTGACCGGCACCGAGGTGGATGAAGAACCCGACGACCCGGGCGCGGTCGGGATCCTCGGTGACGAGGGTTCCGAGCACCAGGGGAAGGTCGAGACGCGTGAGGCCGGCCAGTTGAGCAGCGATCAGCGCTGCGGTGAGCGCCGCGGTGGCGACCAACCCGAACAACGCCCATCCGGCCCAGTCCATCTCAGCAGCGGTTGACGTCGCCCACGTTCCCCGTCCGCACGGCGAGCGTTCCGGCGTAGGCGAAGCGGGAGTTGGTGACGTCAGCTCTCCCGACGTCAATCGGCACGGACGACGTCCTCTCGGTCATCGGCCCACCATTCGGCCGGGCAATGTGAAGGTTCCTAGCGGTTCATCGGGGCGTCGGCTCGCACCGACCTGCGGCGACAGTGGCGCCTCCGGCCTCCCACCATAAGCCACCGGACCTGCGACAACGGCCTGCTCGCCGAGATGCCCGTGGTGCGCAAAGATCAGGTGATCTCGAGGTTGGCCATCCTTCCCATGTCCTCGTGTTCGGCGTTGTGGCAGTGGACGGGACAGCGGCCGCGGTAGCCGTCGAAACGCGTGATGATCTCCGCCGAATCGCCTGGCCGCAGGGAGACGGTGTCCTTGGAGGCCCACGCCATGGGGCAGCGGTGGCCGGCCGCCGCGCGAGAGCACCTGAAAGCCGACCCGATGGAGGTGGACGGGATGGTGGACGCCGGCGACCAGCCGCCACACTTCGACATCGCCGAGCCGGACGGTGACATCGGAGCGGGCGGGGTCGAACGGCAGGCCGGCTATCAGCCGGCCATGATCACCGCACGCATGCGTCCCGCGCGGACGAGATCGCAGGCGACCCGATCAGGCACATCTGGGAGGTACGTAATCCCGACAAGCTCGGTCGGCGGCTCGTAACCTCGCCGGCCCGGCCACAGCATCCATCGCCATCGCCATCGGGGTCTCGGTTCCGATTTCGCCAGCCTATCGCCCGTGTAAATGCAACGATGGAGGGCGTGGGAACTGCGAAAACTGCTATGCCTGCTATCTCGCCGCTGGCCGGCGAGCCGATCAAGCGTGCCGACGCCGAGCGGCTCGCGGGAGTGCTGAAGGCATTCGCCGACCCGGCCCGACTGCGGCTGCTCAGCCTGATCCAGTCCGCTCCGCAGGGCGAGGCGTCCGTGAGTGACCTCACCGCGCCGCTCAAGCTCTCCCAGCCGACCGTGAGTCATCACCTTCGGATCCTCACCGAGGCCGGCCTGCTCGAGCGCGAGAAGCGCGGCGTCTGGGCGTACTACCGGCTGGTGCCGTCCGCGATCGCGGCGGTGGCCGACCTGTTGACGCCGCCCCGCAAGCGGGCGACGAAGAGGACTCGCTGAGCGTCTCGACGGACCGCGCCGTCGTGGCGAGCGGGCATGATGATCCGGTACGCATCACCCTCGCCTCGTGGCGTCCTTCCGCATGCCTGTGAACGCTCCTCGCGTACCCGCCATCGCCCGCACCGGGGCCACGCCCGCCGTCCGGCGGTGGCCGCACCGCCCGCCCAGCACGCCGGCTGGGACACCAGCAACTGCGCACGCAGTACGCACCCTGACCACCGGCGCCGGTGTCCGTCGCGCCGCCGGCCCGGCCGCGGTCATCGACCGGCGGGCGGGAGGGGCTCAACCTGGACCGCAGCGGGTGGTACCGAAACGCGCGGGGCCGGCGTGACCGGCGGCGATTCCCTACGTCACCCAAGCCCGGACCGGTGCCGAGCATGGTGGTGGCGACGTTCCCGCCGGGAGTGGTCACGGAACGGATCCGAACGTCTGGTGGGCCCAGTCGGCGAAGCTGGTCCAACCAACCTCGGGGTGGGCGGCATGCAGGGCGGCGATGTCGACCTGGTAGCCCGGCCCGTTCAGGAACGCCCACATCGCGTGCATGTCCGGATCGCCGATGGCGGCCAGCGGCACCTCCTCATGGCGTACGTCCCGTCCCAGCGCCGCACTCAGCGCGGCCGCCATCCGGCCGGGAGTAGGGGCATCGCTGGCCAGCTCGATGCGCCGCCCGACGTAGGGAGCGGGGTCGAGTAGCACCTGCGCGGCGAAGACGCCAAGGTCGGTGCGGGCAAGCTGCTGCAACGGTCGATCCGCCGGCAGCGGCAGATCGAGTACCCCGCTGCGAATGCGGTCCGCCCCGCCGAGGGCGTTGTCGAAGAAGTACGTCGGCCCCAAGATCGTGTAGGGGACGTCGCCCGCCGCCAGCTCGGTTTCGATGCGTGCCTTGCTGTCGAAGTGCGGCACACCGCTTCCCTGGTCGGCGCCGGCCACCGAACTGAACGCCAGGTGGGGCACTCGAGCTTCGCCGGCGGCTGCCAGGATCGCCCGCCCCTGGGCCACCTCGGCATCCACGCCCGCCTCGAATGGGGTCGTGAGCGCGAAAGTGGCCCTCGCGCCCGCCATCACCGTCGCCAGCGAACGGCGATCATCCAGCGATCCCCCGACCACCTCGACACCCCGGTCGGCCAGCCGGCGAGCCGCCCCGCGCTTCGGGTCGCGCACCAACGCCCGCACCCGGGCCCCGCGGGCCAGCAACGCCTCGGTAACGGCGCTGCCCTGACCGCCGGTCGCCCCGAGCACCAGGATCGGCCCATCGGCCATCAGAGACACCTCTTCCCGGCGAGCAAGCAGGGCGACCGGCTGTCGCCGCGCTCCACCGTATCCGGCCGCCTGGGCCATCACCCCACCTTGCGCACGATCGCGCGACCGCGGTAACGGCCTCCTGGCGCTATCGGGTCGACGGCGCGCATCCCCCGATGCTGTACGTCAATTCGGGCCTTGTTGAGCTGTCGGACCTGCTGATCGAAGCTCTAGGCCCTCTGCTGCTCAGCGGAGGCCGGTTGCCCTGGGCACGCACCTCGATCTACGCCCCCTCGCCCTGGCGTCCTTCGCGCCACAGCTCGTGTTCCCGGAGCACCCAAGCCAGCCAGTAGAGGCCGAAGGAGACCACAAAAACGGCGAGCAACACCAGCGCTGCGACGCTCACAAAGCCGCTCGACGGCGACTCGTTCAGGGCGAGAAGCACGACGCCCAAGAAGAGTGAGGTCAACATCAGCGACCGGAAGACGGGTTGTTCCACCGGATGCTTGCGGGGGTTTGACATCAGTGCTCCTTCGCGAGGTGGGCTCATCCTCACGACTCCGGCAGCTTCCGGCAAGGGGCTGATCTGGTGGGGTGCGGGCAGTGTGAGACGCCTGTCGAGCCCCGGTCAGCCGTCTGCCGCTGTCGCGGGCGTCCGCGTCAGCGGATCGTCTCAACTGCACGAACGGCGGTAGCGGCAGTGACTGTTGGCCCCTACGGTTCACGATCATGGAAGCCACACTCGCAGCCGTCCTCTTCTACGCGCTGAGCCTGTTCGTTCTCTACTGGGTGATCCGTCTAGCCGTCCGGCACGCGATCCAGGACGCCGACAGGCGCCGGTCGCGAGGTGGGGCGTGAGGGTCGGGGCCGAGGGTGGCCGTGGGCCATTGGCGGGCCGACCCGCAGCGCCTTGACGCCGGGCGGATGGTGCAGCGGATCGGGCAGACGGAGGTCTGCCGCGCGGCGGCGACCGCCCCCAGCCTCGACGGAGAGTAGTCCCGACGGGGTCGTCCCGCCTCAGCCCTTCATGTCCTTGGTGCTGCGCCAGTGTGGCCGGCCGGCCCGGCCGACGCCGGCGGGCGGGTTCACGAGCCGCTGCGCTGTTCTCGCCAGCGCTCGATGACGGCTGGCAGTTCCTTCCAGAGGTAGTCGTAGAAGTCGCGCATCTCCACCAGCCGCCGTGCGGCGGGGCTGTTCGCTCCGGCGGTCGCGATGCCCTGTTCCGCGGCGTCGCGCATGATGGCGACGGCAGTGTTCTGGCTCGACATGAGGGTCGCCCAGGCGCCTTCGCGGACGCGGAAGTGGTCGCGCCGGCTGCCCGGGGCGGGTACGCGCTCGATCAGGCCGACGGTGGACAGGGACTTCAGGGCGGTGGAGACGCTTCCCGAGCTGATGCCCAAGGTGTCGACGAGGTCTCCCGCGGTCATCGCTTCCTGGTCGGTGAACAGCAGCCCCGCCAGCACCCGTGCGGTGCTGCGCTGCATGCCACCATCGGCGAGGGCGAGCGCGAGCCGCTCGGCCGGTTCGCTCAACGACGTCATCAGCGTCCTTCCCGCGAGATCGTCACCCAGGTCACTCTAACAGCTCCGTCTCTTCAAAAATCTTTGAAGAGACGATATTGTCGAAGACATGAGCGACGTGATCCGGCTGAAGAAGCTGGGCAAGAACTACGGCAGCCGTCGAGGCCTGGTCGACCTGGACCTGTCCGTGACGCGCGGCGAGGTGTTCGGCTACCTCGGCCCGAACGGGGCGGGAAAGTCGACCACGATCAGACTGCTGCTGGACCTGATCCGGCCCACCAGCGGTAGGGCCCTGGTGTTCGGCGAGGAACCGCGACGGCACGCGGTGCCGCTGCACCGCCGCATCGGTTACCTGGCCGGCGACTTCGTGGTAAACCCCCGCCAGCGGGTCGACGAATGCCTGAACTTCCTGGCCGACCTGCGCGGCGGCGTCCCGAGGGTCCGCATCACCGAGCTTGCCGAGCGGCTGGACCTGGACCTCAGCGCGCAGATCAAAACGCTGTCGAAAGGCAACCGGCAGAAGGTGGGTCTGGTTCAGGCATTCATGCACCGGCCAGAGCTACTGATCCTGGATGAACCGACCTCGGGCCTGGACCCGCTGGTGCAACAGACCTTCCTCGACCTCGTCCGGGAGGCGAAGGCCGGCGGGCAGACGACCTTCATGTCCTCCCACATCATGAGTGAAGTCGAGGCGGTCGCTGACCGGGTCGGCATCATCCGCGCCGGACGCCTGGTCGCCTGCGACACCGTCGCCCACCTGCGAGCGAGCACGCTGCACGAGGTCGAAGTCACGTTCACGGACGCGCCACCGGAGGCGGAGATCGCCGCGCTGGCAGGGGTCACCGGCTTGGCCGTCGCCGGGGATACGGCGCGGTTCCAACTCGCGGGCAGTCCCGACGGACTCATCCGACTGCTCGCGGGGCACCGGGTGGCGGCACTGCGCGCGACCACCCCCGACCTGGAACAACTGTTCCTCGCCTACTACGGGACGGACGACAACGCGATGGAGGCCACCCGTGTCTGACATCATGAGCAAGACCCTCTGGGACGGTCGGCGTGGCCTGGGTGGTTTCGCCGTCGGCACCGCCGCCGTCGGCGCCATGTACGCCGGGTTCTACCCCCAGGTGGCCGGCGGGGCGATGGGCCAGGCCGTACAGGGCTTCTCGCCCGGCCTACGCGAAGCCCTACGCATGGACGACCTCGCCTCGGCCGCCGGATACCTCGGATCCAGCGTCTTCGGCATCATCGTCCCGCTGATCGCCGT
The DNA here is from genome assembly GCF_040634005.1 of Micromonospora sp. NPDC007271. Taxonomy (NCBI): domain Bacteria; kingdom Bacillati; phylum Actinomycetota; class Actinomycetes; order Micromonosporales; family Micromonosporaceae; genus Micromonospora; species Micromonospora sp. NPDC007271. The sequence goes on along the minus strand of NZ_JBEYER010000002.1, from coordinate 74,567 downwards.
CAGCTACGGCATCAGCGCCGGCACCCGCGCCATCGCCGGCGACGAGGAGTTAGGCTATCTCGACCTGCTGCTCGCCCACCCGGTCAGCCGTACCCGCCTCGTGCTGCACCGCTTCGCCGCCCTGGCCGCCGGAGCCGCCCTGATCGCAGCGGTGGTGTGGCTGGCCATGCTGGCGGTCCGCCCCGGCGCCCAACTCGGCAGCATCAGTCCCACCCAGTTCGCCGCGCAATGCGTGGCGCTCGCGCTGCTGACCGTCCTGTTCGGCACCATCGCGCTGGCCATCGGCGCGCTCACCGGAAGACGCGCCGCCGCCCTGGCCGGTACCGCCGCCGTCGCAGTGCTCTCCTACGCCGCGCAGACCATCGCCGGACAGATCGGCGCCGACGCCCTGCAGTACCTCTCGCCATTTCACTACTACCTCGCCGGCGAACCGCTACGGCACGGCTTCCAGTGGCCCGACCTCGGGATCCTCACCGGCGCCACCGCGCTATTCCTCGGCCTGGCGGTTGCCGCCTTCAACCGCCGTGACCTGAACAGCTGACTCGACCGGTGGCGGATCGCGGTGTGACCGGTTCGCTGCCGGCCGCTGCTGCCACTCCGAACAGGTGGCTGCAGGAGCGCCGATCGGTTACCGCAGTCGGTTCGGGTGTACCGGTGGGGCCGCCGGGGGCTAGGGTGATCGTCGGTGTGCCGGGAAGCCTGGTCGGCGTGCGGTCCCGTCGCATCCAGCACCCACAGGAGTCGTCGTGCGAGCCCGAGAACTGGCCGTGCCCTTCCCGACCATCACCGTAGCCACGTCGGTGCTGGAGGCGGCCCGCCTGCTCGCCGGTTACAACCTGCCCGGTCTGATCGTGGTCGACAACCGCAGCCGCCCGGTCACCGTGCTACCCGGCACCCAGGTGCTGCGCCTGGTGATCCCCGGCTACTGCCGAGAGGACCCGACCCTGGCGCGGATGATCGACGAGCCGTCGGCGGACGTGTTCCTGCGCGGCGCGGAGGGGCGTACGGTCGCCGACCTGCTACCGAAGGAGCACCCCGAACCGCCGGTGGTAGAGCCCCAGGCGACTGTGCTCGAGATCGCCGCGGTGATGGCGCAGAAGCGCAGTCCGCTGGTGGCCGTGGCCGCGCCCCGGGAGCCGATGGTCGGCGGGATCACCCTCGACGCCCTGCTCGACCGGATGCTCACCGCGTGACCGGGGTGGCCTGGGCGGCGGTGGCCGCCTTCACCGTCGCGTACGTGCTGATCGCCACCGAGAAGATCCACCGGGTCGCCGCGGCCCTCGGCGGGGCGGCGGTGATGTTCCTGATCGGCGCGACCGACACCGCGCACGCGTTCTTCTCCGAGCAGGCCGGCATCGACTGGAACGTGATCTTCCTGCTGGTCGGCATGATGCTCATCGTCGCCGTCCTCAAACGCACCGGTGGTTTCGAGTACGTCGCCGTCTGGGCGGCCAAGCGCGCCCAGGGACGGCCGTACCGGGTGATGGTGATCCTCGTGGTGATCACCGCGGTCGCCTCGGCGGCGCTGGACAACGTCACCACCGTTCTGCTGATCGCCCCGGTCACCTTCCTGGTCTGCGAGCGTCTCGACGTGCTGGCGGTGCCGTTCCTGATCGCCGAGGCGATGGCCTCCAACATCGGCGGCACCTCGACCCTGGTCGGCGACCCGCCCAACATCATCATCGGCAGCCGGGGTGGGCTGACCTACAACGACTTCCTGGTCCACCTGGCCCCGTTCGTCGTGCTGCTGCTGGTGGTCTTCCTCGGGCTGTGCCGGGTGCTGTTCCGCTCGGCGTTCCGCTACGACCCGCGGCGGGCCGCGCAGATCGCCGCCCTGCACGAGGGCGACGCCATCCGGGACCGGCGGTTGCTGGTGCTCGGGCTCGCCGTCCTGGCCGCGGTGACCGCCGCGTTCGTCCTGCACACCGTCCTGCACCTGGAACCCGCGGTGGTCGCCCTGCTCGGCGGCCTGCTGCTGCTCGCGTTGTCCCGCCTCGATCCCGGGCAGATCAGCCGGGACGTGGAGTGGCCGACCCTGGTGTTCTTCGCCGGCCTGTTCATCATGGTCGGCGCTTTGGTGAACACGGGCGTGGTGGAGCAGATCTCCCGCGCCGCGATCAGCGCCACCGACGGGCGGCTGCTGCCGGCGTCGATGGTGCTGCTCTGGGGATCCGCGGCGCTGTCCGCGATCGTCGACAACATTCCGTACGTGGCGACCATGAGCCCGGTCGTCGCCGACCTGGTCCACGCCCAAGGCGGCGCCGAGCAGTCCCGGGTGCTGTGGTGGGCCCTCGCGCTCGGCGCGGACCTGGGTGGCAACGCCACCGCCGTCGGCGCCTCCGCCAACGTCGTCGTGCTCGGCCTGGCCGAACGCGCCGGGCAGCGGATCACCTTCTGGCAGTTCACCCGGTACGGCGTCCTGGTCACCCTGGTCACCGTCGGGTTGGCCGTGCCCTACCTGTGGCTGCGCTACTTCGCGTTCGCCTGATCCCCCACCGTCTCGCCGTTCTCGGTGCCGCCGTCCCGGCCGGCCCGCGCGGTGGCCGCCTCGGCCGTGGTGGCCGCCGCGCGCTGCCCGGGCACGGGCGCCGTGCGGCGTGCCCGCTGGATCCGGCGCAGCACGCCGTGCCAGTTCGGGGTGTGGCGGGTGTCGTCGAAGGCCCGTGCGACCACCACGTCGGTCGACGAGTGCGCCAGGATCGAGATGACGATGGTCAACGCCACCAGGTGAAAAACCTCGTCGGCGGCGCCGATGCCCGACTCCAGCACCAGCAGCCCGTAGACGACCGAGGCGAAGCCCTTCGGCCCGAACCACATCGCCGCGGCCTGCTCCCGCAGGCTCAGCCCGCTGCGCAGGAACGAGATCCACAGGGCGATCGGCCGGGCGACCACGATCGCCAGCACCGCGAACACCCAGCCGGTCCACGAGATCTCACCGAGGAACGCCGGTGAGATGAGCGCCCCGAACACCAGCAGCGCGGCGAGCTTCAGCAGCTCGGCGACGTTCTCCCCGAAGTGCTCGAAGGCCGCCCGCTCGCGTGGCCCGAACGTGGCCACGGTGATGCCGGCGGCGAACGCCGCCAGGAACAGGTTGCCGTGGGTGGCCTTGCCCAGCGCGAGCACCAGCAGGCCGATCGCCACCCCGTTGAGTGGCGCATACGCCGCCGACGCGGCGAAGAACCGGGTCCGCTCCAGCGCGATCGCGACCAGCGGCACCAGCACGCCGATCGCCAGCCCGACGGCCAGTTCGATGCCCAGTTCGCCCACATGCAGATCGTCCGAGCCGGCGGCGACCGCCAGCAGCACCACCACGAACGGCAGCGCCAGGCCGTCGTTGACCCCGGACTCAACGTTGAGCAGATGCCGCAGCCGGGCCGGTACCTTGTCGTTGCCAACCAGCGCGGCGGCGAACACCGGGTCGGTCGGGGCCAGGATCGCGCCGATCAGGAGCGCCTCCGCCCAGCCCAGCCCGGCCACGTAGTGCCCCAGCACCGCGGTGACCAGCAGCGTCAGCGGCAGCCCCCATCCCAACGCCCGGCCCGGCAGCCGCCATGCCGACCGCAGGTCCGCCCAACCCACCCGCATGCCGTCGGTGAACAGCACCGCGAACAGGGCCAGCTCGGCCAGCTGCGCCACGATCGGCGAATCCGCGTGCAGGTGCAGCACGCCGGTGGTGCCCTCTCCGAGGATGAACCCGGCGACCAGGAACAACGCCGCGGTGGACAGGATCGTGCGGTGCGCGAGCGCCGACAGCAGCACGGCGGCGAGCAGGACGACAGCGAACGACAGCAGCAGCACGGGTGACCCTCCGGGGAGCACGACGGGGTAACGGTGCCGACCAGACTTCCCGGCGCGCCATGGAGCCCGGCGATCATATCGGCCCCCCGCTCGGGCCGCTGACCTGCGTCGCGCGGAGCCGTGGCTGGTGATCGGCGCTGGTCGGGTCGTGGCAGTATCCAGGCGTGATGCGGGCACGACAGACGTGGCAGACGACGCCGGCAGCAGGGCCGGGGCGAGCGGGTTCGTCGTGGCCCTGATGACCCGTCGGCCGGTGTGGCAGCGGCGCAGCACCCGGTTCCGGCATCCGGCCCAGGTGATCTCCGTCGGGTTCGGCACGGCGATCGCGGTGGGCACCGGGCTGCTGTCGTTGCCGGTGGCCACCCAGTCGGGGCAGCGGGCGCCGCTGGTCGACGCGCTGTTCACCGCGACCTCGGCGGTGTGCGTCACCGGTCTGGTGACGGTCGACACGGGCAGCTACTGGTCGTCGTTCGGGCAGGTGGTCATCCTGCTGCTCATCCAGGCCGGCGGGCTGGGCATCATGACGGTGGCGACTCTGTTCACCGTGCTCGTGTCACGGCGGCTGGGGTTGCGGGCCCGGTTCCTCGCACAGGCGGAGACCAAGAGCCTTGATCTCACCGACGTACGGGGGGTGGTCCGGCGGATCGTGCTGTTCAGCCTCGCCAGCGAGGCCGTCGTGGCCGTGGCACTGGCGCTGCGGTTCGCCGCAGGGTACGGCGAACCTGCGGGGCCGGCGATCTATCACGGGGTGTTCCACGCGGTGTCGGCATTCAACAACGCCGGATTCTCCACCAACGCGGACAGCCTCGTCGGCTACGTCACCGACCCCTGGATCAGCCTCACCGTCGCCGGCGCGGTGATCCTCGGCGGTCTGGGGTTCCCGGTGGTGTTCGAGCTGGCGCGGTGCTGGCGCCGACCCGCGTTGTGGTCGGTCATGACCCGCCTCACCGTCACTCTCACGGTGACGCTCCTGGTGCTGGGCACTGCCGTGCTGACCGTCACGGAATTCACGAACCCGGACACGCTGGGTCCGATGACGGGCCCCGAGAAGCTGCTGGCCGGATTCTTCGCCTCCGCGATGACCCGTACCGCCGGGTTCAACAGCCTCGACATCGGCGCCATGCGACCCGAGAGCCTGCTGGCCAGCGACGTACTGATGTTCATCGGCGGCGGCAGCGCCGGCACCGCCGGCGGCGTCAAGGTCACCACGTTCGGGCTGCTGGCGTTCGTACTCTGGTCGGAGATGCGCGGCGAGAGCCACGTCAACGTCGGGCAGCGACGCATTCCGCCCAGCAACCAGCGACAAGCGCTCGCCGTGGCGCTGCTGAGCGTCGGCGCCGTGGTCACCGCCACATTCGCCCTGGTGGCGATCACGCCGCACGGTCTCGAGCGGGCGTTGTTCGAGGTGGTGTCGGCCTTCGCCACCGTCGGGCTGTCCACGGGGATCACCGGCAGCCTGCCACCGCAGGCGGACCTGCTGCTGGTCGTGCTGATGTTCGCCGGCCGGATCGGGCCGCTCACCCTGGCCACCGCGCTGGCGCTGCGCGACCGCACCCGACGCTACGAACTGCCCGAGGAAAGGACGATCGTTGGCTGACGTGACCGAACCCGTCGTGGTCATCGGCCTGGGCCGCTTCGGCGGCGCCCTGGCCCTGGAGTTGGTCAGCCGCGGCACCGAAGTGCTCGGCATCGACCACCGACCAAAGGTGGTGCAGGCGATGTCCGGCCGCCTGCCGCACGTGGTCAGGGCCGACTCCACCGACATCGAAGCGCTGCGACAGCTCGGGGTGGCCGAGTTCCGGCGCGCTGTCGTGGCCATCGGCACGGACATCCAGGCCAGCATCCTCACCACCAGCCTGCTGGCCGAACTCGGCATCCCCGACATCTGGGCCAAGGCGGTCAGCGACCAGCACCGGCACATCCTCACCCGGGTCGGCGCCCACAAGGTCGTCGCGCCGGAACACGACATGGGCGAACGGGTGGCCCATCTGCTCTCCGGCCGGATCCTCGACTACGTCGAGGTGGACGCCGACTTCGCCGTGGTCAAGACCACCCCGCCGCGCGAGGTCGTCGGCGTGCCGCTGCGGGACTCCCGACTGCGCAGCCGGTGGGGAGTCACGGTGGTCGCGGTCAAACCACAGGCCCCACCGATGGGCCGACGTCCCGAGTTCACCCATGCCACCCCGGACACGGTGCTCGCCTACGGTGACCTGATCCTCATCGTCGGGTCGATCGACAACGTGGAACGCTTCGCCGCCAGCGAGTGAAGCGGCCTCCTCGCCGGGCCCTGCGGGTGGACGAAGCACGACGTGAGCCGGGCAGGCGTACCACGGTGGAGGTGGTCGATGGGTGGCCATCGGCCGCGGGACGACGCGGCCGGTGGCAGGTGGTCACGCGGACTGCCGGCCGTACTCGTCGTCGGTCACGTGCTCGCCCCACTCCGTTTCTGGCCCCTCCTGCCCTGGGGCGAGACCGTCCCAGATGGCCAGGTGGGTCATGAAATGCTCCGGGGCGGCGCCGTGCCAGTGCCACTCGCCGGGCGGACACCAGACGGTGTCGCCAGGGCGGATGACGACGACCTCGCCGCCACGTGACTGGGTCAGCCCGATGCCCTCGGTGACGTGCAGCAGCTGCCCGTTGGCGTGCCGGTGCCAGGCGGTACGGGCGCCGGGGGCGAAGTGCACGGCGTTGCACCGACCGATGGACGGCCCGGTCATGGGAACGAGCTGGTCGAACCAGACGTCCCCGGTGAACCAGTCGGCCGGTCCCTTGACCGACGGCTGCTTGGTCAGAGCTTCCACGGTGTCCTCCTCTGCGGTACGGCCTGCTGGGTGCAGCAACTTGTTGTCGGATTTGGCCAGGCGAATGATGCCGCGTCGGAGCAGAGCGCCCACCCGTTTCCTCCACCGGCCGCGGGTCGTCAGGGATTCAGGAGGACCTTGATGGCGCGGCGTTCGTCCATGGCCCGGTATCCCGCGGCGGCCTGGTCAAGCGGGAGGGTGAGGTCGAAGACCTTGCCGGGGTCGATCTGCCGGTTCCAGATCAGGTCGATCAGCTCGGGCAGGAAGCGGCGCACGGGCGCCGGACCGCCGTGCAGGTGCACGTGGGAGAAGAACAGCTCCTCGCCGGGGAGTTGCACGCCGTGGGAGACCCCGACGTAGCCGACGTGACCGCCCGGACGGGTGGAGCGGATGGACTGCATCATCGACTCCTGGGTACCGACCGCCTCGATCACCGAGTGCGCCCCGAGGCCGTCCGTGAGCTCCCTGACGCGCGCGACGCCCTCATCGCCCCGCTCGGTGACGATGTGGGTCGCGCCGTAGTCGGCCGCCAGTTTCTGGCGGGGCTCGTGCCGACTCATCGCAATGATGCGTTCCGCGCCGAGCTGCTTGGCGGCCAGCACGGCGAGCAGCCCGACCGCACCGTCACCGACGACCGCGACGGTCTTGCCCGGGCCGACCTGGGCGGCGACGGCGCCGAACCAGCCGGTGCCGAGCACGTCGGAGGCGGCGAGGAAGCTCGGGATCAGGTCGTCCGAGGGAGTGTCGGGCGTGGGGACCAGAGTGCCGTCGGCCAACGGGACGCGCAGGTACTCAGCCTGGGCGCCGAGCCCGCCGACGAGTTCCCGGTGGAGGCACGAGGACTGGTAGCCAGCCCGGCAGATCTCACAGGTGTTGTCCGAGGCGAAGAACGAACCGATGACGAACTGGCCCGGCTTGACGTTCGTGACCTCGCTGCCGACCTCCTGGACGACGCCGACGTACTCATGGCCCATCGGGGCCGGCCCCTTGACCGCTTCCACGCCACGGTACGGCCACAGGTCCGAACCGCAGACACAGGTGGCGGACAGGCGAATGATCGCGTCGGTCGGGAGCAGGATCCGGGGGTCCTCCCGCCTTTCCACCCGAATGTCGCCGGGGGCATGCATGACAACACCACGCACAGGTTCTTCCCTTTCCGAAGGACCGGCCGCGACTCCTCCCCGGCCTACCCGGGCAGGCTGTGATGATGCCGCCGTACGGGGGTGCTACCCGCCTGGGACGACGACAATCACCCCCGTGGTCGCGGCGGCCGGTGGCTGCGTTCATCGCCACCCAGCAAACCCCGGCGGCACCCGCTCAGGAAGTTTCTCCTGGAAGGTGTACTGACAGGGCACCCCACCGGCCAGCCGTGACACGTACCGTCGAAGACGTGGACAACCGCACCGAGGTCCGCGAGTTCCTCGTCTCGCGGCGCGCCAAGATCAGCCCGGAGCAGGCCGGCCTGCCCGCCGGCCCCAACCGGCGGGTCCCGGGACTGCGCCGCAGCGAAGTCGCGTCGCTGGCCGGAGTGAGCATCGAGTACTACTCGAAACTCGAACGGGGCTCCCTCGCCGGAGTATCGCCTGGCGTCCTGAACGCCATCGCACGGGCGCTCCAGCTCGACGAGGCAGAACGGGCTCACCTGTTCGACCTCGCCCGCGCCGCGGACGGCAGCAGCACCCTCATGCGGCCCCGGCGGCGCACCGCGCGGCAGTGGTCGGTGCGCCCCAGCCTGCAATGGGCCCTCGACGCCGTCACCCAAGGTCCCGCGTTCGTGCGCAACGGCCGCATGGACCTGCTCGCGGGGAACCGGCTCGCCCGCGCGTTCTACGCCGAGGTGTACGCCCAGCAGCAGCGCCCCGCCAACATCGCACGGCACACGTTCCTGGACGAGAAGGCGCACCGCTTCTACCCGGACTGGGACATCGCCGCCGACATCTGCGTCGCCATTCTCCGTACGGAAGCCGGCCGCGATCCCCACGACAAGGATCTCCACGACCTCGTGGGTGAACTCTCCACCCGCAGCGACGAGTTCCGGAAACGCTGGGGAGCCCACAACGTCCGGCACCACGGCACCGGCGCCAAGAACTTCCGCCACCACATCGTCGGCGACCTGACGCTCGCCTACGAAGGGCTGGAAATGGTCGCAGAACCCGGCCTCACCCTCACCATCTACACTGCCGAGCCCGGCTCCCCCTCCGAGGACGCGCTACGCCTGCTCGGTTCCTGGGCCGCCTCACAGGAAACAGACGCCCACGCACAAAGCGCCCTCACCGAGTGACACAAGTCCCTGGCCTCCGGCTACCCCGCGTTGCTGCGCTGGCCACTCCATCCTCAAGATCTTCTAGCCGCCGGTCAGGTCGCGGCCTACGGCAACGCCCGCGGCGCTGAATGCCAGGACGGCCCGCCCCGAGGCGAGCAGCAGGCCGCGTGGATCGCCGGAGCCGGCGCTGAGGAACGCGGAGAACGGCAACGGCGTCTGCGCTCTGCCGAGCAGGCCCTCGACGAAGACGAACCAGCCCGCAGTCTATGCCTTGCCGGCGGCCGCCGTCATGGTGCTGAGCATGGCGTTCTTGACCAGTGGGGCGTACCCGCTCGACTGGCCGGCGCGGTTCGGGTGGTAGGACTCCGTGATCGGGTCCGACAGTCCGTTGAGCCATTCGATGGAGTCGCAGACAGCGTGCCCGGTGAACGCCGTTCGCGGGTCCACGAACCGGAACGAGTGCGTGACGGCCCGGGCCTTGATGGTCTCGTTGAGCAGATCGGCGGTGTCGTTCAGTGCCGCCTGCTCCCCCGGGCTGATCCGGGCCAGCGACTGGCAGTCGCTCTCGTTGAACAGGCGCGGATATCCGACGATCACCACTCGGGCGTACGGTGCCCGTGAGCGGATCTTGTTGTAGAGCGCGTCCAGGGTGCCGGGCAGGGTGTTCCGGATGTAGTTGTTGGCGTTGTCGATGTCACCCCAGCAGGTGTACGGCCAGGGCTTGGCGCACTGCGTGATGACGGAGGAGAATCCGGCGTCGTTGCCGCCGACGGTGAGCGTGACGTAGCTGGTCGACGAGCTGAGGCTGCCGAGCTGGTTGTTGGACACGTCGGCGACCTTCGCGCCGGAGCAGGCGGCAAAGGTGAGGCTGGCGCCGATCTGGGTCGCGTCGAGGACCGGGTACGCGTACGGCGAGCGGTAACAGCTGCTGCCGTCGGAGTAGTAACTGCGGGTGCCGACGCCCGAGGCGTACGAGTCGCCCAGGGCGGTGTAGAGCGGGGCGGCCGCCTGCGCGGGCAGTGCCCACAGCACGGCCGGTGCCAGGCCGCCGAGGACGGCGATCGCGAGTGCGACGAGGCGGCTTCTGCGGCGGGGGACGACGGGTGCCATGCTTCCTCCTCAGCTGCCCACCGGGGAAAGCGCATCGACAGTTGTCGAAGGCCGGTGACGACCCAGACTGTCGACGGCAAGCATTGGCGCGCGCAAGGGATCGCGCGAAAGTTTCCTTCAATCGAACAAGTGGGCAGGGACTACTTGGCAGCAGGGCCGGAGTCGTCCCCGCGAGACGCGGAGCACGTCGGGCGTACGGACGAACAGCTAACCCACGACATGCCCACCGTTCATCCGATCGCGCCCCTGCCGTTTCGGCGGATCATTACATTCGTCGATCAGTTGACCCGGGAAAGCCGCCCCCCGGGAGAAGGGATCACTATGGGTACCTGCCGATTCCGGCTGGCCGCGACCGCCGCGGCCACGGCCGTGCTAACTGCCGTCACCGCAGGGACGGTGCTGACCGCGGCCGGCCCGGCAGCCGCCGCCACGGCCACCTTCGCCCCCGTTGCCGACGCGTATGTGGACAGCAGCGCCGCCTCGACCAACTACGGCACCAGCTCACAACTGGGTGTCGACAACTCGCCCGTGAAGCGGATGTTCCTGCGCTTCTCGGTCAGCGGCCTGACCGAGCCGGTGACCAGCGCTCGACTCCGCATCCACACCGACGACGTGGTGGGTGCCGAAAGCCCGAGCGGCGGCACCTTCCGGGCCATGACCAGCACCACCTGGTCGGAGACCGGGGTCACCTGGAACAACCAGCCCGCCATCGACGGGGTGACCCTGGGTTCGCTCGGCGGCGTCGCTCGCAACGCCTGGTACGAGGTGGACGTGACCCGGTTGGTGGCCGGCAACGGCACCTTCAGCATCGGCGTGACCTCGTCGAGCAGCGACGGCGCCGACTACGACTCCCGCGAGTCCGGCGCCACGGCACCGCAGTTGGTCGTGACGACCGGCACGTCGAGCAGCGATCCGGTGCTGGTGGGCGCGGGCGACATCGCGGATTCCGGCTCGGGAGACACCGCCACCGCCGCCCTGCTGGACCGCATCTCCGGGACGGTCTTCACCACCGGCGACAACGTCTACTCCAACGGTACGACCACCGAGTTCAACACCTACTACGAGCCGACCTGGGGCCGGCACAAGGCCCGCACGCGACCGACCCCCGGCAACCACGACTACAACACCTCCGGTGCCACCGGCTACTACGGCTACTTCGGCGCCAACGCCGGCCCGTCCGGGCGGGGCTACTACTCCTACGACCTCGGCAACTGGCATGTGGTGACGCTCAACTCCAACGTCAGCATGTCCGTCGGCTCCGCGCAGGAGCAGTGGCTGCGGGCGGACCTGGCGGCCAGCACCAAGCCGTGCACTCTCGCCTACTGGCACCACCCGCTGTTCACCTCGGGCGCCAGCCATGGCCCGTCCACCGCGACCCGCCCGCTCTACCAGGCGCTGTACGACCACAACGCCGAGGTCGTGGTGTGGGGGCACAACCACCAGTACGAGCGGTTCGCCCCGCAGAACCCCACCGGCGGTCTGGACACCGCCCGTGGCATCCGGGCGTTCGTCGCCGGCATGGGCGGCGCCGGCCACTACGGCTTCGGCACCATCCAGCCGAACAGCGAGGCACGCAACAGCGACACGTACGGGGTTCTGAAGTTCACCCTGCACGCCAGCAGTTACGACTGGGAGTTCGTTCCGGAGTCCGGTAAGTCCTACACCGACCGGGGCACCAACAACTGCCACTGACGATCACACCAGTCGGTCCTCGTGCGGGCTGCCCGGTTACCCGGCGGCCCGCACGAGGATCACGGCCGGCGAACTCGGCCGAGCTCGCACACCTCACGGCCTGACCCGAGGTCAGTCCGAACCGGTCGGTTGACCGGGGCGGAGCGGAGACTTAGACTGCCGTCGATTTATTATCCGCACATCGTCCGGGTTTCCACGCGGCGCTGCTCGTCGCCTGCGGCCCTGTCGCGCAGCCGCCCACATGCCTGCAAGGGGCAGCTCATGGTGCGCAAACGTGCTTTAAGGCCGTCTCACCGGGGTCGGCACGACGACGTCCAGCCTTGCTGGTGCAGCCGTTCGATGCCGTCCAGCAGCAGGTCCAGCGCGAACTCGAACTGGTCGTCGCAGCCCTGCCCCACGACCGACTCGTTGTCGTGGGACGCCGCTGTGGCGACCTCCGCGAGGTACGGGAACCGGGCCGCGACCTCCGGTGGTAGCGCCGCCGGCGGGTCTGGGTTGGTCGTGCCGGACCGGCCGGACGGCGCTCGGCGTGGACGCGATCATCACCGATTTTCCCGACGTCCTCGTACGGCTGCAGCACGACCCGAAACCCGGCACCCACCTCGGGAAGGGCCAGCTCCCGTTGAGCTGGCCCTTCCCGATCACCGGGCTCCTCCGTGCCGACGCGCTGGTCAGCTAACCGACTTGTTGTAACTGTCGACGGCGCCCTGCACGCTCGCCGCGGCGTCCTTCATCGCCTGGTCGGCCGGCTTGCTACCGACGATCGCCGCCTCCAGCCCGTCCTCGGACGCCTTGCGAGCCTGCGGCATCACGCCGAGCAGGCAGCCGGCCGACGCGATCGACGGCGGCAGCGCGTGCAGCTGGTCGACGGCGGTGCGGAACTGGGGGAACTGCGCCATCCAGTCCTTGTCGATCTGCTCATCGAGGGCCTTCGCGTTGATCGGCACGTAGCCGGTACCGGTGTGCCACTTGGCCTGCTCGACGGGGTTGGCAGCGAACTTCACGAACTCCCAGGCGGCCCGCTTCTCCTTCGCGCTGTGGCCGACGCCGTTGATCCACAGGGACGCGCCACCGATGATCGGACCACCGGTGGAGGAGCTGCTCACCTTCGGGTATGGGGCGGTGAGCACCGTGAACTTGCCCTTCGCCGCGTCGACGTACCCGCGCAGCACGCTGGTCGACTCCAGATGCATGGCGACCGTACCCGCCTTGAAGGCCGCCTGGGCGTCGTCCGTCTTGCGGCCCGTGTTGGTCGCGTAGCCGCCCTTCACCAGGTCCGTCCACCACTGCGCAACGCGCACGGCGGTCTCCTGGTCGAACTGCACCTTCGATGCCAGGCCCTTGCGTCCGTTGCTGTTGTCGCAGTACTCCTTGCCGTCGGTGGCGAGCAACTGCTCCAGCAGCCAGCCGTAGATCGCGGCGCCGAAGCCGTACTGAACGGTCTTGCCGCTGGCGTCCTTGACCGTCAGCTTCTTCGCCAGCTCGCCGATCTCGGTGAGGTCCTTCGGCGGCTTCGTCGGGTCGAGGCCCGCCCGTTCGAAGGCCTCCTTGTTCAGGTAGAGCAGGGGCGTCGAGGAGTTGAACGGCATCGACCACAGCTTGCCGTCGATCGAGTAGTAGCTGGCGATGTTCGGCTCGATGTCGGCCGCGTCGAAGCCGTCCTTCTCGATGAACTTGTGCACCGGCACGACCTGCTTCGAGTCGACCATGAAGCGGGTGCCGATGTCGTAGATCTGCACCAGCGCCGGCGTGCTCTTCTGCTGGACCGACGCCTTGTACTTCGCGATCGTCTCGTCGTAGTTGCCCTGGAAGACGGCCTTGACCTCGACCTTGCCCCCGCTCTGCGCGTTGAAGTCGGCGACGAGCTGGTCGACCGCGGCGGCGTTGGGGCCCTTCATCGCGTGCCAGAACTCGATGGTGGTCTTGCCCTCGTCCAACACCTCGGCGCCGGGCGCCTCCAGGGCATCCTTTCCGCCGTCGGTGCCGGATCCGGAGTCGCCGCACGCTGTCAGCGCGGCGGCAGCGACGAGGGCGACGAACGTCGTGACGGTCCGGCGCAGCCGAGGTCGTGTCATTGGTTCTCCTTCCGGGAGGTTCAGCGGAGCGCGCCAGCGGTCAGCCCGCGGACGATGTACCGCTGACCGAAGATCACAACGGCCAGCGTGGGGAGCAGGGAGAGCGCGACGCCGGCGAGGACGAGACCCGGCTGCGCCGCCTCGGCGTCGTTGAGCTGGGAGATGCCGATCTGAAGGGTCTGGTACTCCGTGTCCCGGATCAGGATCAGCGGCCAGAAGTACTGGTTCCACGCGGAGAGGAAGACGTACACCCCGACCGCGGCGATCGAGGGCTTGGACAGCGGCACGATCACCTGCCACAACAGGCGCCAGTGACCGCAGCCGTCGATCACCGCGGCGTCGCGCAGCTCGGTCGGAAACTGCAGGAACGCCTGGCGCAGCAGGAACGTGCCGAACGCCGAGGCCAGGAACGGCAGGACGAGGCCGAGGTACGTCAGGCCGCCCCGCGCCAGCCCCCACCCGGAGATGGCCAGGTAGTTGGGAATGATGATGGCTTCCCACGGCACCATGAGGGTGGCGAGGAACAGCCCGAACGTCGCCGCCTTCGCGGGCAGGCGAAGGAACGCGAAGGCGTACGCGGCGAGGATGCTGGTGACGATCTGAGCCAGGGAGATGACGCCCGCCTGGACGGCGGAGTTGAGGTAGAAGCGGCCGAGCGGCACCGAGCGGAACACATCGGTGATGTTCTGCCAGTGCAACCCGCTCGGCACCAGCGCGGGCGGGTAGGTCGCGAGGTCACCGGGGCCCATGACGGCGCCGACGAAGCCGTAGTAGACCGGGAACAGGACGGGGATCGCGGCCAGGCCGAGCACCACGTAGACGACGACCTGTCCGAGGCTGAGTTTCTTCACCGGTAGTGCACCCGCCGTTCGAGGATGCCGAACTGGACGGCCGTGCAGGCGAGCATGATGACCAGCAGCACGACGGCCTGAGCGCTGGCCGCCCCGAAGTCCGATGAACCGAAGGCAAACGCCTTCTCGTAGATCGAGTAGACCAGGGTGGTGGTGGCCTGGTCCGGTCCACCCTTGGTCAGGATGTGGATCTGCCCGAAGCTCTGCAGCGCATGGATCGTGGAGACCACCACGAGGAAGAACAACTGCGGGGAGAGCAGCGGCACCGTGATCCGCGAGGCGAGTTGCCACCCGGTCGCGCCGTCCAGCCGCGCCGCCTCGACCACCTCGGGCGAAATGGCGGCGACTCCGGCGGAGAGCACCAGGATGTTGTAACCGAAGTTCATCCACACCGTGGCGGCGGAGACGGCTGGCAGCGCGATCGACGGATCGGTGAGCCAGTTGACCCGGTCTATCCCGAGGGACCCGAGCAGACCGTTCGCCACACCGATCGCCGGGTTGTAGATGACAGCGAAGATGACCGACGCGGTCGCCACCGAGAACGCGAACGGCAGCGCGAACGCGGTGCGCAGCACCCGTACGCCGCGGATGCGCGCCTCCAGCAACAGCACCACGAGGAGCGCGCCCAGGATGGCCGGCACCACCGAGAAGAGCGTGAACAGCGCCGTGGTGGCCAGCACCTTGCCGAACTCCGCGGACAGCATCTCCCGGTAGTGCTCACCACCGACGTACACCGACGAGGCGCCGAAGATGTCGTTTCCGTGTACTGACAGGTAGAGGGTCCGCCCGAGCGGCCAGAACACGAACAGGGCGAACACCACCACCGAAGGCAGCAGCAGCAGCCACGCGAGGCCGGGTTCACCGAAGCGCGCCGGCCGCCGTCGTCGGGAGGGGGGCCGCGCGGATCCGGTGATCAGGACGCGGTCGCCCGGTCGCGCGCGGACGGTGCGAGGGGAAGGCACCGCAGCACACTACCAACGGCATCGAGAGATAGAAATCATTTCGCTCCGGGGCCTCGCCGGCCAGGGCCCATGCCTACTTCGCCCGGTAGGCCGTTGACGGCCGTCAGGTCGGTGTGGACTGGAGGGTGTCCGCGACCGGGCGCCGTGCGGCAGCCATCGCCGGGATGGCGGTGAGCGCGGCGATGGCGAGCAGGACTCCCAACCCGGTGGCGAACAGCCAGGAATCGGGTGGGTAACGGACCTCGCCCCGGCCGACCACCAGGCACAGCCAGACACCGGCGGGGACGCCGGCGACGACGCCGGGCACCGCGGGAAGCAGCTGGGCCACCGCCATGCCCGTGCTGGCCTGTGCGGGTGTGGCGCCGAGCGCGCGGGCGACGGCCAGGGGTTGCCGGGCGTCGAGGACCGCCGTCCAGGTGCTCACGATGGCGTTGATGAGCGCGAGGACGCACAGCACGACGATGACGAGGAGCACGGCCTGGTTGGTCCGCGCGTTCTGCGGGTTGGGCAACTCCACGTCGCCCAGCTTGACCTGCTTGTCCTGCACCTGATACATGAGCACGGCGACGAGCGCGGTCGTGGTGACGAGGGTGTTCACCGTGACGAGCCGGGCGCGGCGGGGCCGACGGGCATTGATGCGTACTCCGATCAACAGGGCGATGGGGAGCCGGCGGGACAGCCAGACGCGCCACCGGCGGCGCCGCGGCGGCGCGGCGGCGTCGGCCAGCGCGTGGACGGTGTCGGTGGTGGTGGCGCGCACCACGGGCGCCAGGGCCGCCGCGGCGGCGAGGGCGAGGGCGAGGGCGGTGGCCGCGGCAACGGTGGGTAGCGCGGGCGGGTGGCCGCCGACGGCGCCGAGGAGTCCGGCGCCGGGGTTGGTCAGCAGTGGTGCGGCGAGCCAGCCGGCGGCCAGGCCGGCGCCGGCGGCGGCGAGCCCGATGACGAGGTATTCGGCGAGGTGGACGGTGGCGATCATGGCCGGTCCGGCGCCGACGGCCTTGAGCAGCCCTACCCGGCGGCGCTGGTCGACGACGCGGCCGGCGACGATGCTGGCGACGCTGGCCACCGCGAGGGCGGTGAGCAGCCAGCTGCCGATGAGCAGGGCCTCGTGTGCGGCTTCGACCAGCCTGCCGTTCTGGTGGGCGATCGCCTTCCAGCTGGTGTATTCGATCCCGCCGGTTCTCTTGTGGGTGAATGAGGTGCCGGCCCGCGGGTCGGCGAATTTCAGGTTCAGCGTGTACGACAGCGGCCGTGCGCCGGCCAGCGCGCTGATCTGGCTACTGTCGACCCAGACCAGGCCGGCGAATTCGGTCAGGGGGCTGCCCGCGTCGGCGCGCCAGTCGGCGCGCGGGTACACGGCTCTGGCGGCGGTGACCGCCGTCCCGACGACCCGCAGCGGGTGGCCGTTGATCTCGACGGTGTCGCCGATGTGCACGCCGAGGGCGTTGGCGAAGGTGGGCTCGATGACCACGCCGCCGGGGCGCACCCAGGTGCCGGCGGTCACTGCGGGCCGGTCGAGCGCCGCTGGGGAGTTGTCCCGGCCCTGGACGACCGCGGGCACGGTCTTGCCGCTTGCGGTCAGCATCAGATAGGCGATCGGGTACGGCCCGCTGTGTGCGGTGACGCCGGGCGCGGTGGCCAGCGGCGCGAGGGCGGCCAGGGCCTCCGGGCCGGTCGCGCCCGGTACCGCCACCACATCCGGGCCCGCGGTGGCGGCCCGGGTCCGCTCGTACGGACGAGCGAGCGCCCCGTCCAGCGCGAGGCCGAGGGTCAGCGTGCCGGTCGCGGCGCTGATCGCGACCAGCAGCAAGACTGTCTCGGTCCGGCGCCGGCGCAGATCCCGTACCAGCAGCCGACACACCAGCAGCAGACGCCCGGCCACCTCAGCGCCACCCGCCACGGACCGTGCCCGCGCCGGCGGCGGTGCCGGCGAGCCGGCTGTCGTCGACGAACGACCCGTCACGCATGGAGATCACCCGGTCGGCGACCGCGGCGATGCGCGCATCGTGGGTGACCACCACCAGCGTCTGCCCCGCCAGCCGCAGTTCCTCGAACAGCCGCAGTACCTCCAGGGTGGCCGCGCTGTCCAGGTTCCCGGTGGGCTCGTCGGCCAGCACGACCTGCGGCTCGTTGCTCAACGCGCGAGCGATGGCCACCCGCTGCCGCTGCCCGCCGGACAACGCCGACGGCAGATGCCCGGCACGGTCGGCGAGCCCGACCCGATCCAGCAGGAGCAGCGCACGTCGTCGGGCCCGGCGGGGAGGCTGCCCGGCCAGCAACGCCGCCAGCTCGACGTTCTCGACCGCGGTCAGCTCGTCCATGAGATGGAACGACTGGAAGACGAAACCGACGTGGTCGCGCCGCAGCCGAGCCAGGGCGCGCTCGCTCATGGCGTCGATCCGATGGTCGGCCAGCCATATCTCGCCGTCGGTGGGGCGTTGCAGCCCGCCCAGCAGGTGCAACAGGGTCGACTTCCCGCAGCCGCTGGGACCTATGATCGCCAGCGTCTGCCCGGCGGGCACGTCCAGATCGACCTCGTCGACGGCGCGGACCAGGGCACTTTCCCGGCCGTACCACCTGGTCACCCCGCGCGCCCGCAGCAGCGCCGATCCACTCACGCGGCACCACCGGGCATGCCCTCGCGGCCTTCGCTCAACTCGATCATGCCTTTGCCTTCCGTCCGGCCCGGTCGCGATCGGTCCACATGCGCTCGCACGCCTCCAGCCACTCCAGGTCGGCCCGCAACCGCAACACGACCCCCTCCAACAACAACCCGACGACCGGGTCCACCGACCGCTCCAACGCGGCCCGCTGGGCATCCCGCAACCGGCGCAGCACCTCACGCCGCTGCGCATCGACCAGTGCCACCGGATCGGCCAGCCGGGCAGCAGCGGCGGCCACCAGCTTGAGATGGAACTCGCTGAGGTCCGGCTTCGGCCAGCTCACCTCGGCCAGCCACGCGGCGACCCGCTGCTGCCCCGCCGGAGTCAGCGTGTAAACCCGCCGGTCGGGCCGGTCCGGTAGGCCCTCGGCCCGCTCCGACGTCACCAGCCCCGCCTTCGCCAGCCGGGTCAGCGTCACGTAGATCTGCCCGGCGTTCATCGCCTCGCCGAGCGGGCCGAGCGCGCCACGCATCCGGCTACGCAGCTCGTACCCGTACGCCGGCTCCTTCGCCAGCATGGCCAGCACCACATCCTGCACCCAGGAACACCTCCATCGGCCGACAATAGATAACCGCTAGCCATGACCGTGTCAAATCGAAGGAAGGAGTGCAGCGGACAGAGCCGGCTGCACCTGAGCGAGCGCTAGATGATCTGCTGTGACTTGAGGCATAGTGCTGGACGCCGGCGGTCGGCTGGACAGACAAGGGCCATCCCCGCCAAGGGAGGAAGCCGCCGACGGCGAGCACCCGCCCATCGGCTTCTGGTGCCGCGACTTGGCCACGAGCGTCGGCAGGCTCGCCCCGGCTCGCCGAGGTGGGGCGGGTCAGCCCGCGCCGCGCCCGCACCCGACGACCAGCCGGTCGCCGTGGCGGAAGCGGATCATTGCCGCGGGTTCGGGTCACCTCGCGTCGGCGTCGGAGGATACCAAGATCGTCAACGTTCCACACTCGGAGCTCGTGTTATACGGTCGGGGGGTGAAAACCGAGCGTCACTGGTGGAACGGCGACCGCACCGTGCGAGGGCGTCGCGACGTGTACATCCGCACCGACGGCGAGTCGTGGGAGGTCGAGGCCCGAGCCGGCGGCGGCGCCGGCCGGTCGAAGATCTACCAGTGCCCGGGCCGACAGTCGGCGGAGATCCTGGCCAGGGCATGGATGGACGGACAGCGCCAGTGGCAGGTCGTGGCGCCCTGACCCGCCGGCGCCGGTGCTCGTTCACCGCCTGTCAGCTGGCAGCGGGATCCGGCAGCGGGTTCGAGTAGACTGACAGCACGGCCCGCCCAAACTGGGGGCCGGGTTCGATGTCCCACGCCACATGCCGCGGCCGAAACGGTCAGCGCCGGGCGGGACGTCCCTTCGACGTTCGGAGCCTTCATGGCGGCAAGCCGCCCGCGCCAGACCACCTCGTCCGACTCCATCACCTTCGCCGACCTCGGCGTGCCCGACGCGCTGAACCGCGTGCTGGCCGCGGCCGGGGTGGATCGCCCGTTCCCAATCCAGGCCGCGACCCTGCCCGACGCGCTCGCCGGGCGGGACGTGCTCGGCCGGGGCCGCACCGGTTCGGGTAAAACCTACGCCTTTGTGCTGGCGGTGCTGACCCGCCTGGCCGCCAGCGCCACGCCACGGCGGGCCGGACGCCCCCGAGCGCTGATCCTCGTCCCCACTCGTGAGCTGGCCACCCAGATCGACAGCGTGATGGCGCCGCTGGCGCAGGCGCTGTCGCTTCGCGCGATGACCATCTTCGGTGGCGTCGGCGCCCGACCCCAGATCGCCGGGCTGCGCGCCGGGGTCGATGTCCTGGTGGCCTGCCCGGGCCGGCTCGCCGACCATGTCGAGTCCGGCAACGCGCTCTTGGACGCCGTCGAGATCACCGTGCTCGACGAGGCCGACCACATGGCCGACCTCGGCTTCCTGCCCACCGTACGGCGGCTGTTGGAGCAGACCCCGCGCGGCGGGCAGCGTCTGCTGTTCTCCGCCACCCTGGACGCCGGCGTCGATGTCCTGGTGCGGCGGTTCCTCACCGATCCGGTCGTGCACAGCGTCGACTCGACGCTGTCGCCGGTCGCCGCGATGGCGCACCACGTGCTGCACGTCCACGCCGAGGACCGGTTCGCCGTGCTGGTCGAGTTGACCGCCACGCCGGGCCGCACCGTGGTGTTCACGCGTACCAAGCGAGGCGCGAAGACTCTCACCCGCCGGCTGGTCGCGGCCGGTGTGACCGCCGTCGAACTGCATGGCAACCTGGCCCAGGCCGCGCGCACCCGGAACCTGCGGGCGTTCTCCGACGGGGAGGTGCACACGCTGGTCGCCACCGACATCGCTGCCCGGGGTATCCACGTTGACGACGTGACTCTTGTCGTGCACGCCGACCCACCGGTGGAGCACAAGGCGTACCTGCACCGCTCGGGCCGTACCGCCCGGGCCGGCGCGGCCGGGACCGTCGTCACGCTGATGACCGACGGGCAGGTGCCCGAGGTGCGGGAGTTGACGCGCAAGGCGGGCATCACGGCGACTATCACCCGACTGCGCCCGGGTGACGCGCTGCTACGCGAACTCGCCCCGGGGGAACGGGCGCTGGTCCCCCAGCCCGTACCGCGGCCCGCTGGTCCGCGACACGAGCCGCAGCCCGCCCACGGCGGCCGTGGCCGACGCGGCGGCAAGCCGGCCCCGACCACCTCGACACGAACCGCACCGACACGATCCGGTGCGGCGGCTTTCTCCGCCCGGGCCCGGCCGGGCGCTCGCCACGGCGGGCGCTGACCCCTACCCGGCGGGGCCGAGCACCGAGACCTCGGTGAGCTCTGCGTCCTCGGCGGCGCCCAAGCCGCGTGCCCGGCAGTTGGTCAGTACCTTCAGCCATCGGCGCGGCAGGTGCCCGTGGCCGGGATCACCGACGAGAACCTGAGCGCCGCGGTCGGCAGCGCGGTGTAGGAAAGCCCCGTCCGCGCGGCCACCTCGGGGTCGTGGAAGGCGTCGCCGGCGAGGATCACGTCGGCGAGCCTCCGACCCGCGCCTCCCACCTGGCCCGCAGCGACGAGACATGCCCCGGTTATGGACGTCGCCGGTCAGGGCGACCGGTTTCCGGTGCCCGGCGGGCAGGGAGTACGTCCGACCGCATGCAGGTGTCGCAGCGCCTGGGCGCACGACTCGAACAGGCCGATCTGGCAGTGCGGGAGGCCGTGCCTGCGGCAGAACGACTCGACCTGCCAGTACACCTTTCAACAGAAACTCCTCACCCGGTCGTGAAACCGGGTTTGCTGGGACAGTGCCTACCTGCCCACCGACCTGCGCCGTTTCACCATAGAAGCGCAGGAAAGCGTCACTGAGGTGGCCGCCGGCGTCACCGGCACCGATGTGCCACCTGACCCCGCGTGTCCCGCCCGGCTCACCCGCCGGATCGCCTGCCAACGAGCCTGCTGCTCATCGAAAGGGCACCCGCAACGATGAACCCAACCTACGACTTCACCGGTCAGGTCGCCCTGGTCACCGGTGCCAGCTCCGGCATGGGCCTGGCCACCGCCCGCGCTTTCGCCGAGGCCGGCGCCGCGGTCGCCCTCGCCGACATCAACCGGGCCGCCGTCCAGACCGCCACCGAGACTCTGGCCGCCGCCGGTCACCGGGTGCTCGACGTGACTTGCGACGTCACCGACGAGGCCAGCGTCGCCGCCGCCGTCCGCTCGACAGTCAAGGAGTTCGGCCGGCTCGACATGGCGTTCAACAATGCCGGCATTCAAGTTCCGCCCAGCGATGCCGCCGATGAGCCTGCCGAGGTCTTCGACCGGGTCAACGCCGTCAACCTGCGCGGCGTGTGGGCCTGCATGAAACACGAACTCGCCCAGATGCGCAGCCAAGGCGTCGGCGCCATCGTCAACTGCTCCTCCCTCGGCGGCCTCGTGGGCCTGCCCGGCCGAGCCGCCTACCACGCCTCCAAGCACGGGGTGCTGGGGCTTACCCGCAGCGCCGCCCTCGAATACGCCCCGCGCGGCATCCGGATCAACGCTATCTGCCCTGGCACCATCGCAACGCCGATGGTCGCCGACATGATCGACAAGGGTGAACTCGACCGGGCCGAGGCCGTCGCCAACCAACCCATCAACCGGCTCGGCGAAGCCGAAGAAATCGCCGCTGCGGTGTTGTGGCTGTGCAGCCCTGGTGCCAGCTTCGTCATCGGCGTCGCACTTCCTGTCGACGGCGGCTACACCGCCCGCTGACATCGCGCCTCGCAGCATCGAGAGCATGGCCTTCGTCGCCGACGCGGTACGGCCCCGGCGGCGTCGGCACCACGGTGATCAAACATCCTCACCGGCGCCACCGATAAATACGACACAAGGTGTCAGGTTTTTGATCGAACATGGTTTCACCGGTCGGCGTCGGTGGTGGACGTGAACCGGTCTTACGAACAGATGAGGACCTCGATGCGCGAAACGCCGGAAGATCTCAAAGAGCTCCAGGACCTCCTGGACTCCTCCCTGTCCCGCTCCACCTCGCATCTCCGCTCGATCTTCACTGAGCGCACCCTGACCGCGGAACAGCTCACCCAGGTGCTCACCGGCATGTGCACCCTTGCCCTGTCCACCGTGACGGCGAAGGGCGAGCCGCGGATCAGCGGCGTGGACGGGCATTTCCTACACGGCAAGTGGCATTTCGGGACAGCGCGCAGCGCCGCCAAGGCCCGCCACCTCGCCGCCCGTCCGGCCGCCAGTGCGGCGCACATGCGTGGCGAGGACTTGGGCGTGTTCACGCACGGTACGGTGGAAATCCTCAACCCTCAGGACAGCGAGCCTGCCGCGGACTGGCCAGACCTGCTCACGTACTTGAAAGACTTCTACGGCGACGGCGCCTTCGACTGGGACAACGACGTGGTCTTCTACCGGCTGCACCCGCACTGGATGACCGTCTACGCCCCAGACGTCGACAAGCTCACCGCCAAGTGACCTCAGGCCAGTACGGCAGCCGCCGGGTGAGATTCCGCTGCTGGAGGCGGGTAGACGTGCCGCGGCCACCGGGTGGTCGACCGTCCGTTGTGGACGGAGCTTCAGATGCCCGCTGAGGGCGGCGAACTCACTACGGCGAAGCCGGGGCACCGAAGCACCCGGAACCGGGGCACGACAGCACCTTTACTGGCTCCTCCCGAAGGCCCTGGATTTCGGCGGTCAATCGCTGGCGGCGGCCCGCTGTGGGTATACGTCTGGACCACTGCCCTCCCAGGGCAGCGGTCAACGGATCAGGAGCGGTAGCAACAGGTTGGGCAGCGCTACCCGGGAACCACCTCGTGGCGGTACGCCCGCACACGCGTCCCGTCACTCAGAACCACCTCAACCCGACCGTCCTCATCGACCGCGCTGCCGACCGAGCGAACCTGCTGACCGGCGTGCTCCTCGACGTTGTCGGCACGCTCCGGGCGGAAGACCCACCCCACGCTCACTGGCTCAACGGAACGCACGCACCCTCCCGACCGGTACAGATGTGCGACCGCCGAGTCTAGACAAGCTCATCAGCAGCCACACCTCGCGACACGTCGACCCGAAAGTGATGGACCGGGTTCGCCGGCCGTCGTGCACGAACCAATGTCGCATCACGGACCCGGCATTGCCTGACAGGACGGCGCCAACAGGCAGCGGTCGCGGTGCCGGCGGGAATGCGCCTACAAGCGTGCTCCGGTTGAGCGGACAAAGTGTCGATGGTCGAGGTGATGGCGAGGGCGGCGACGATGCGCACCCGTGGCGCCCGCTGACCGTCTGTTCGGCGGGCGCCGTCGTGGAGGTGGTCATCAGCTGGCGCAGCAGTCGCCGGTCTGGCCCTCGTTGGCGGTGTCGAGGGTGATCAGCGCCAGCGGCGCGGACAGCAGGCCGCCGGAGATCCCGGTGGCCAGGCCCCGGCTTGCGGCCGCAGCGGTTGGGGCGGGCCCGCAGCAACTGTCGCTTCCGGTGGAATCGGCGGGGTTGCTGCTGCACACGCCGGTTTCGGGCAGGTCGAGCTGGACGTCGCGGGCGGCGTCCCAGTCCCCGGCGAGGGCGGCGACGACGGACCGGACCTGCTCGTAGCCGGTGGCCATGAGGAAGGTGGGCGCGCGGCCGTAGCTCTTCATGCCGACGGCGTAGTAGCCGACCTCCGGGTGGGCGAGCTCGTCGACTCCGTGCGGGGGCACGGTGCCGCAGGAGTGCTCGTTCGGGTCGATCAGCGGTGCGAGCGCCCGGGTGGCACCCATGACCGGGTCCAGGTCGAGCCGCAGCTCGGCGGCGATCGAGTGGTCCGGGCGAAAGCCGGTCGCGGCAACGATCCGGTCGACGATCACCTGCTCCTCGCTACCGTCGGCGTGGCGCACGACCACCGCGACGCGGCCATCGGCCGCGGTGAGGGCGTGGACGGAGAAGCCGGTGAGCAGCCGGATCCGGCCGGCGTCCACGTGCTCACGCAGCCGGGAACCGAGTGCACCGCGCGCGGGCAGGGCGTCGGCGTCCCCACCGCCGTAGGTGCGCGCCGGGCTGGCCGAGCGGATCGCCCACGTCACCTCGGTGCCCGGCTCAGCGGCGGTCAGTTCCGCCAAGGAGAGCAGGGTGTTGGCGGCCGAGTGGCCAGCGCCGACGACCAGGGTGTGGCGGCCGGCGAACCGGTCGCGGTCCGTGCCGAGCACGTCCGGCAGGGCGTGTTCCAGGTACGAGGCGGCTTCCTTCTCGCCTCGTGCGGGGAGGCCGGAGGCGCCGAGGACGTTCGGGGCACCCCAGGTGCCGGAGGCGTCGATGACCGCCCGGGCCAACAGCTCGTCACCGTCGGCGAGGCGGATCAGGAACGGGGCCTGCTCGCGGCCGGCGGTGCGCAGCCGGTCAAAGCCGAGGCGGCTGATCGCCTCGACCCGGACGCCGTAGCGCAGGTGCGGCTTGAGCTGCGGCAGCTCCGCGAGGGGCTGCAGGTAGTCGGCGACGAGCTCGGCGCCGGTGGGCAGGGCCTCGAGGTCGGGGGCGACCCAGCCGGCGTCGTCGAGCAGGCGACGTGCGGCCGGGTCGATGTTGTACCGCCACGGGGAGAACAGGCGGACGTGTCCCCACTGGCGGACTGCCACGCCGGCGGTGTCACCCGCCTCCAGAACAAGGAAGGGCAGGCCACGCTCGTGCAGGTGGGCGGCGGCGGCCAGACCCACCGGGCCCGCGCCGATCACCACGACGGGCAACTCGTTCGGGACGCTCATCGGAACACTCCTCTGTGTTGAAAATATCGAATCAAGAAGGTGCGCTGCTGGGGCGGGCAGAGCCGAAGGGGTTCAGATGACGCGGCTGCGCCACTCGAGCAAGACGACGTCGCGCCATTGCCCGTGGTGCCGCCCGACCCGCTCGCGGATGCCGATGACGCGGAAGCCGGCCCGCTGGTGCAGGGCAAGACTGGCGGTGTTCTCCGGGAAGATTCCCGACTGGATGGTCCAGATGCCGGCGGCCTCGGCGGAGGCGATCAGCGCGTCCAGCAGCAGCCGGGCCACGCCACGCCCTTGGGCGGTGGGGTCGACATAGACGGAGTGCTCGACCACCCCGGCGTAGACCGCCCGGCTCGACGTCGGCGAGACCGCCACCCACCCGACCACGGTGCCGTCCGCGTCGACGGCCACGAGGCGGTGGTCAGGTAGCTTGGCCGCGTCGAATGCCGTCCAGGTCGGGGCGATGGTCTCGAAGCTGGCGTTGCCGCCGTCGAGGCCGGCCTGGTAGATGGCGAGGACACGATCGGCGTCGTCCGAGATCATCGGACGGACGGTGATGTCGGCCATCAGCAGGCTCCCTTCGGAATGGGGGCCGGGCGGCCCATGACGACGTCGGCGGCCGACGGGAAGCAGCCGACGCAGGCGTCGTTGATGCGGTAGTGACGGGCGGTGCCGATCGGCTCGACGAGCACGAACCGCACCTCGGTGAGGATCTTCAGGTGTTGGGAGACGGTGGACTGGGCCAGTCCGACGGCGGCGACGATCTCGCCGACGCTCATCGGCCGGCCGTGCCGGGCGAGGTACTCCACGATCTGCACGCGGGTCGGGTCCGCGAGGGCCCGGAACCACGAGGCGTAGGTTCTCGCGATGTCCCGGTCGAGGAGGTCGCCCACCATCATTCCTTCTATCGTTTATCGCCGATTGACGATGGAAGTGTAGCGGGTGCCGCTGCCGCGAGGTGAGCGGTCGCGACGACAACGCGGGCGATCGCACCGAGGGTGGCGGGGTCGACCTTGTCGGGGGTGTCGGCAGGGCTGTGGTAGCCGCCCATGCCGGCCCCGATCCCAACTGCGGCGAAACCGGCACCGCCATAGCGGCGGTTGTCCGACGCCACCGGACCCGCCGCCAGGGGGACGCCGGTGTGCCGGCCGGCCTGGTCGAGCAAGGCCAGGAGGCGGTGGGCGGGCCCGCCGGCCTCCACCGCGGCCGCCCCGTCGAGACGGCCGGCGCCGTCGACGTTGATGACCAGCGGTGCGCCCCCTTCGGCGCGGAGTTGGGTGGCGTGGTGAGCGGAGCCGAGCGCCCCGACCTCCTCCCCGTCGAGCAGCGCGACGGACAGCCCGGCGCCGGCGGGCAGTGCGACGGTGAGAATGCGGGCAGCCTCAAGGACCACGGCGACGCCAGTGGCGTTGTCCGAGGCGCCAGGCAGACGCAGCCCGGGGTGGTCGCCGACGCCGTCGTAGTGGGCGGTCAACAGCAGGCCGACGCCAGCAGGGGCATGCTGCCGGAGTCGGGCGTGGATGTTGGTGCCGGTGACGTCGTCGCGGCGCAGCGGCGTCGCACCGGCCAGCCAGCCATCCCCTGCGGCGGCGGCGGTGAGCACGGCGTGGTGGGTGTCCGGGTCGAGCGTCAGCACCGGCAGCGGCCCCGGGTCCGGGCCGGCGAGCATGGTGAACTGCCAGCCCTCGGCGTCGACCGGACGGCGGACCAGCAGCCCGGCCGCGCCGCGGGTGTCGCGGTAGGCGTCGAACAGGCTCATTTCGGCCGGCACGACCAGCCACCGCCCTGCCGGGTCGGCCCTGCCGGCGACGCCGACGGGGCCGCGACGAATGCCGGACGTGTCGGCGGAGGCCGGGTGGATCGCGACCTGCCGCCCGAACACCAACTCCTCGGTGCCGCCCCGGTCGCCCCAGGTGACCGTCGGCGCGTCGTACACCTGCGGCACGGCACGGACCTGGAACTCCTCAGTGCGGACCTCGCCACCGAGGGCGGTGAGCTGGTCGACGAGCCAGGCGCGGGCCGCCGCCCCGCCAGTCGAGCCGACACGCCGCCCTGCCATCGGGTCCGAGGCGAGGGTGGCGATGGTGGTGGTCATCCGGTCGGCGCTGATCTGGTCGAGCAGGTCAGCGAGATTGCTTGAGCGGGTCATGAGCAGCATCCCCGTTCGGTGGCGGTGGCGTCGGCCTTGGCCTCGGTGCCACAGCACGAGTTCGCCGCCTGGGCGGCCTGCCGAGTGCCGCAGCACGGATCGGCGCTGGCCGTCTGGCCGGCGGGCGGGAGGATTCTGCCGACGGCTTGGGCGGGGCTGCCGCAGCAGGCGCCGGAGCCGGTGACCTGCAGGGCCGCGGCGGGGTCGCCGGTGAAACCGCCGGCGGCGGGGGTGCTCTCGCTCATGTCGGATCCTCTCCTCAACGGGGGCTGATCAGCGGGTAGACCGTGGTGCGGGTGGTGTCGTAGCGGCGCTCGGCCCGCTGCGCGGGGGTGGACACCCGGGCGCAGGAGTCGCAGAACCGGACACCGGGTAGGGATGTGCGCGAGCGGCGGGTAGAGCCGAACATGCTCGTCCTCATTTCCTCGGAACGCCTGTCTTGACATCCGTCGAATCAGACACTTGCACGCTGATTAGAGAGATGTCAACCTAGAGGCATGTCGAAGCAACAAGCGCCGCTTCCCGTCGTCAATCTCAACGCCGACGCGCCGTGCTGCCCTCCGCTGGCCCAGCGTCGGGTCCCGGTTGAGACGGCCGCGGTGCTGGCGCCCGCGTTCAAGGCCCTGGGCGACCCGGTGCGGCTGCAGTTGATGTCGATGATCGCCTCCGCCGAGGACGGGGAAGCGTGCGTGTGCGACCTGACGCCGGCGTTCGACCTGACCGGGCCGACGATCTCCCACCACCTCAAGACGCTGCGCGAGGCGGGCCTGGTGGACGCCGAACGGCGGGGCACCTGGGTCTACTACCGGGCCCGGCCGCAGATCCTGCGCCAGCTCGCCGCCCTGCTGTCGATCGAGTCGACACCCGCGTCCCGAGCCTGACCCGCTCCCCTGTCACCGTCTGTCGGCATACGGGTCAACGTGCACAGCCGCGCACAGCGTCGTGCAGATGGCGGCGGCAGGTGCGAGCCTTCAACCGCCCCCAAGCTGGCCAGCGGATTCAGGGAGACCCACGGAAGCGGGCGGGCGGCGTGACGTTCCGTTACCAGCGAGCCGGCATCGACCGTATGGCACATCCGCTTCTATGAGTACGGCGCGCGGGCTGTTGCACCAGGGATGCCCGTCGGCATATATGGCCCTGACCCCGATGCTTACCATCCTCTGGCCCGCGCGCGTGTTCCACCGGGGTTGGCCGCCGCTGTGCGCGGTGTTTCGATCGGGGTCCGTGGGCGTTACCGCAGTTGGTCGCGGCGGCGGGTCAGGTAGGCGGTCTCGGCGGTGTTGCCCGCCAGGTCGATGGCTTTGTCGTAGGCCGCGCGGGATTCCTGGCTGCGGCCCAGCCGGCGCAGCAGGTCGGCGCGGGTGGCGTGGTAGGCGTGGTAGCCGGCCAACCTGTGCTCAAGGCGGTCGACGGCCGCGAGTGCCACCTCCGGTCCGTCGAGCTCGGCGACTGCGACGGCCCGGTTGAGGGCGATGACCGGGGAGGGGTCGAGGTGGACGAGTTGGTCGTAGAGGGCGAGGACCTGCGACCAGTCGGTGTCGCGGATGTCGCGGGCGGAGGTGTGCACGGCGTTGATCGCCGCGAGAATCTGGTAGCGACCCGGAGCCACCCCGGCGGCGGCAGCGGCGAGGCGCTCGCGCACGAGCCGGTGACCCTCGGCGATCAGCGCCTTGTCCCAGGCCCCACGGTCCTGCTCGTCGAGGGCGATCAGTTCGCCGCTGGCCGAGACCCGGGCGGCGCGGCGGGCCTCGGTGAGCAGCATCAGCGCCAGCAGCCCGGCCACCTCACCGTCTTCCGGCAGGAGGGCGCGGATCAGGCGGGTGAGCCGGATCGCCTCGGCGGTCAGGTCGTGACGTACGGGATCGGTGTCGGGGCCGGTCGCCAGGTAGCCCTCGTTGAACACGAGAAAGAGGACGGCGAGTACGCCGGAGACGCGTGCCGGGAGATCCTCGGCGGAGGGCACGCGATAGGGGATGCGAGCCGCTTTGATCTTGGCTTTCGCGCGGGTGATCCGCTGCCCCATGGCACTCTCGGCCACCAGGAAGGCGCGGGCGATCTCGGGCACGGTCAGACCGCCGACCATGCGCAGCGTCAGCGCCACCCGGGTCTCCATCGCCAGCGCCGGGTGACAGCAGGTGAAGATCAGCCTGAGCCGGTCGTCGTCGATGGCGCCGAGAGGCTCGGGCGGGTCGTCGTCGTACCCCATCTGAGCCTCCTTGTGCTTGTCGTCGCGCTTGTTCTCGCGCCGGATCCGGTCGATGGCCTTGCGGTTGGCGGTGGTGGTCAGCCAGGCGCCGGGGTTGGGGGGCACGCCGTCGGCCGGCCACCGCTCGACGGCGGTCGCGAACGCCTCGGCGGCCGCCTCCTCGGCGATGTCGAGGTCACCGAAACGCCTGGTCAGGGCGGCGACCACCCGGGCCCACTCCTCGTGGTGGGCCCGGGTGACCGCCTCGCGGGCGTCGACCCTGTTCACAGGAACGGCCGCACCTCGACCTTCCGATTGCACGCCTTCGACCCCTCGGCGGCGAGCTTGAGCGCCACGTCGAGGTCGGGGGCCTCGATGATCCAGAAGCCGGCGAGGTACTCCTTGGACTCCAGAAAGGGCCCGTCGGTGACCAGCGCCTCCCCGCCCCGGTTGTCGATGACGGTGGCCGCGCCGGGCGAGGCGAGGCCGCCGGCGAAGACCCAGTGGCCCTCGGCCTGGAGCCGGTCGTTGAACACGTCGATCGCAGCGTCCTCGTCCGGGGTGGCGAGACCGTCGGTCTCGTTGAAGATCACGGAAAGCAGGTACTGCATCTGAAGATCATCTCCTGTGGTGTCAGACAGTGTGGGATGCAGTTCAGGTGTTTCAGCCTGCTGCATGCTGCGGGCGCCCGGCCGGCCGGTAGACCTGGATCGTCACGCCCTTCGAGTCGACGCGCGACTCGACCAGGTCGAGCGCAAGATCCGGGCCGGTCTCCGGGAACAATCGCGCGCCCTGACCGAGAATCACCGGGACCACGATCAGCGTCATCTCGTCGACCAGATCGTTCTCCAGCAACCACCGGGTCAGCGCGCCACTGCCGTGCACCTGCAACTCACCCCCCGACTTAGCCTTCAGCTCTCGGACGGCGGCCGCGACGTCTCCGGACAGGACCGTGGTGCCCGACCACGCCGGATCGGTGAGCGTGGTCGACGCCACGTACTTGGGCTGTGTGTTCAAAGCCCGCATGACAGGCTCCCAGCCAGGGACATCCTGGACCGTCAAGGACCCCCACGAGCCAGCGAACAGCTCGTAGGTCCGCCGGCCGAGCAGGAACGCGTCGGCGCGCTGGTAGGTCTGGTTGATGAACGCGTGGGTCTCGTTGTCACCCTTCCCCCGGGCCCATCCGCCGCGCTCGAATCCGTTCCTGCGGTCCTCATCCGACGCGTGGCCGTTTCCCTGCATCACTCCATCGACGGTGACCTGAGTCATGGTCGTCAGCTTCATGATCGCGGCTCCTTACCTCGGCGCCGCCCCCTTGCGGGCGGCCTCACCCCTGCTACGAACACCACCGCCCCGATCCGACACCGCCTCCCGGACTTCTTTGAAGAACTTTCCGGGGCGCCGGTCGTCAGCGATCCGACAGCACGACAGTCTCGCGGCAACTGGGCTCCACTTCCTCAAGCGAGCCCAGACCGGACCAGCTCTTGGACCAGATGGGCAGCGGAAACCCTGACTCGTCGTCCGCTCATGCCGCGATGCGCGCGGCTCGGGCACCTTTACGTTGGGGCGGACCCGGTTGGCCACGTTGGCCCGTACGCCGACACCGTCAGCCGCCGTCTGCGGCTCGATCCGCCCGCAGGGGCGTGGTCGACCGCGGGTGACCGCCGAGCGCGCGACGCCTCTGGCGGAGCACGCGGGGACGGCGGTGTGCGGTGAGTGCGGCGATGACGTGCGCGGCGTCGCGACCGACGCAGCATCGGCTTGACGATCAAGCGCTACTCAGCGATAGTTGAGTCAATGAACGCTGAGCTTGCTTCCTTGATCGAGCGGGCGCGGATCCACGCCGCGCTCGGCGACCCGGCGCGCCTGGCGATCGTGGACGCGCTCACCCTGGGCGACGCCTCCCCCGGGGAGATCGCCCACACCCTCGACATGCCGACCAACCTGGTCGCCCACCACGTCAAGGTCCTCACCGACGCCGGTCTGGTCGCCAAGGGCCGCTCCGAGGGAGACCGGCGCCGCACCTACCTGCGGCTGCTCCCGGAGGCGCTTGCCGCCCTCGCCACCCCACGCCTGACCGGCGTCGGACGGGTGGTGTTCGTCTGCACCCACAACTCGGCCCGCTCTCAACTGGCCGCCGCGCTGTGGAAGCGCCGCACCAACAGCGATGTCGCCTCCGCCGGAACCAAGCCGGCGCCCCGGGTTCATCCCCGCGCGGTCGCCGTGGCCGACCGCCACCACCTCGACCTCGACCCGACCGGCACCGCCCACGTCACCGACGTCGTCCGCGCCGATGACCTGGTCATCGCCGTGTGCGACAACGCCCACGAGGAACTGATCGGCCCGGCCCGGCCCCGCCTGCACTGGTCCGTGCCCGACCCGGTGCGCGTGGACACCGACGAGGCGTTCGAAGCCGCCTACGCCGACCTCGCCGACCGGGTCGACCGGCTCGCCCCCGCCGTCCTGCCCGGCGGCCCCCGATGACCGACACCACCGCCTATCCCCACCAGGAGATCACCCTCGACCAGCAGGTCGCCCTGCACACCGCCGCGACCCGGCTGGCCGAGGAGTTCGACGGCATCTACGGCACCGAGACCATCGAGCGGTTCCTGCACAGCAGCTACGACCAGTTCGCCACTGCCGCCAGCATCCCGAACTACCTGCCGCTGCTCGCCGAGCGGCTCGCCCGCCAGCGGCTGCGGGCCCTGGCCCGGTCGAGGGACACCACCGTGACGGCCGTCCGGTCGTGCTGTTCCTGTGCACCCACAACGCCGGCCGCTCTCAGATGGC
The DNA here is from genome assembly GCF_040634005.1 of Micromonospora sp. NPDC007271. Lineage (NCBI taxonomy): Bacteria > Bacillati > Actinomycetota > Actinomycetes > Micromonosporales > Micromonosporaceae > Micromonospora > Micromonospora sp. NPDC007271. The sequence continues at coordinate 42,043 of NZ_JBEYER010000002.1, read as the reverse complement.
CCTGGGCTTCTTCACCCACCTGGCCGGCGAGCACGCGGCCGGCTGTCCGGTGGCAGCGAGCCCGGCATCGAGATCAACCCCTCCGTGATCGCGGCGATGGCCGAACGCGGCATCGACATCTCCGAGGAATTCCCCAAGCCGTGGACCGACGAGGTGATCCGCGCCGCCGACGTCCTGGTCACCATGGGCTGCGGCGACGCCTGCCCGATCTTCCCCGGCACCCGCTACGAGAACTGGAACGTCGACGACCCCGCCGGCCTGGACCTGACCGATGTGCGGCCGGTCCGCGACGAGATCGGACGCCGGGTCTGCCGGCTCCTCGACGAACTCAGCGTCACCACCACCTGGTAACCGTCACACCCCGCCCGGCCCCCTTTAGCTCATGGGAGAGAACGAACCGATGACCATCGCACTTCGGCGGCGCCTGCTGGCCGAGTTCACCGGCACCGCCCTGCTGGTCACCGCCGTGGTCGGCTCCGGCATCATGGCCACCACTCTCTCGCCCGACGACGTCGGCCTCCAACTGCTGCAGAACTCCACCGCCACCGCCTTCGCCCTCGGCGCGCTGATCCTCATCTTCGGACCGGTCTCCGGAGCCCACTTCAACCCCGTCGTGTCGGCGGCCGACTGGTTCCTCGGCCGCCGCGCCGGCACTGGCCTCACCGGCCGCGACCTGGGCGGCTACGTCGCGGCCCAGATCCTTGGTGCGATCGCCGGTTCGGTGCTGGCGAACCTGATGTTCGACCTGGCCGCCGTCGACCTCTCCGGCAAGGACCGGGCCGCCGGCCACCTGTGGCTCGGGGAGGTCGTCGCCACCGCCGGCCTGATCCTGCTGGTCTTCGCCCTCGCCCGCTCCGGTCGCGCCCCGGTCGCCCCCGCGGCCGTCGGCGCCTACATCGGTGCCGCGTACTGGTTCACCTCGTCGACGTCGTTCGCCAACCCGGCGGTCACGATCGGCCGCGCGTTCACCGACACCTTCGCCGGCATCGCCCCCGCCTCAGTGCCCGGGTTCGTCCTGGCCCAACTCGTCGGCCTCGCGGTGGGCGTTGGCCTGCTCGCCGCCCTCTACCCCGACGCTGGCGCCGCCGCCGACCAGGTCGTCGTCCCCACCGACGAGGACGCGACCGTCAGCCACCGCCCATAACGGAACAGGCACACGACAGCAGCGAGGCTTGGCGTTCGCCCGGCTTGTTCAACCGCCGCCACGACCCCAGCCGCTATCGGACGCTCGACCGCAACAGCGACCCGGCTCACCCGGTGTTCCTCGACCTCAACGACGTGCCGGTCAGCCGGCCCCGCGACTCTTACTGCATGGAAGGCACCTCATGAGCGACAAGCCCAGCGTCCTGTTCGTCTGCGTCCACAACGCCGGCCGCTCCCAGATGGCCGCCGGCTGGCTGCGCCACCTCGCCGGCGACACCGTCGAGGTCCGCTCCGCCGGCAGCGCACCCGCAGACCACATCAACCCCGCCGCCGTCGAGGCCATGCGCGAGGTCGGCATCGACATCACCGACCAGACCCCGAAGCTCCTCGAGTACGAGACGGCGGAGTCCTCCGATGTCATCGTCACGATGGGTTGCGGCGATGCCTGCCCCGTCTTCCCCGGCAAGCGCTACGAGGACTGGAAGCTCGATGACCCCGCCGGCAAGGGCATCGACGCCGTCCGCCCGATCCGCGACGAAATCCGCGCGCGGGTGGAGCAGCTGCTCGCTGAGCTGCGACCCACCGCCTGAACCACCCTCGTTGCCGCCCTCCGGACCACCCACCCGGCGGGCGGCTCACCCCTGAGTCGGAAACTCTGCGCCGTTGACCGTCTTGAGATCAGGGAGGCCGTACTCCTCGAACGTCACGCGCGCCCCCGGAGGTCCACCATCGCTGAGCGCTACCCGGCGGGGCCGAGCACCGAAACCTCGGTGAGCTCGGCGTCCTCGGCGGCGCCCAAGCCGCGTACCCGGTAGCTGGTCAGTACCTTCAGCCAATCCTCGGGCAGGTGCCCGCGGCCGGGATCACCGACAAGGACACGCGCGCCGCGGTCGGCGGCGCGGCGTAGGAACCCCAGCATCCGCGCGGCCAGCTGAGGGGCGTAGAAGGCGTCGCCAGCGAGGATCACGTCGGCGAGGCCGCCGTCGCCGTCGAGTAGATCGCCCTCGTTCACCGCCACGCTGACCGCGTTGGCGGTGGCGTTCATCGCGACGGCCGCCAGCGCGTACGGGTCGATGTCGTTGGCGGTCACCTCGGCGGCGCCCGCCTTGGCCGCGGCGATGGCGACCAGGCCGGAGCCGGACGCCACGTCGAGCACCCGCCGGCCGGCCACCACCTGCGGATGGTCCAGGACGTACCGGGCGAGGGCCTGGCCACCGGCCCAGGCGTTCGCCCAGAACGGCGTGAGCCCCGGCCCTACCCGCGCCTCCAACCTGGCCCGCAACACGATCGCGTCATCGGCCAGGTGCAGGCGGACCTCCGGTACGAACGGAAGATGCGCCAGGCGCAGTCCGTCGAACCCGTCGGCACGGAAAGCGACGAACGGCTCGAGCAGGGCACCGGTCGGCGTAGGCAAGACATGCTCCGTTCATGAACGGTCCCCTGTCAGGTGACCGGTTTCAGGCGCCCGCCGGGCAGGGAGTACGTCCGACCCCGTGCAGGTGGCGCAGCGCTTGGGCGTACGACTCGAAAAGGCCCGTCTGACAGTACGCAAGTCCCTGCCGGCGGCAGAACGACTCGACGATCGTCTGCGCGCGGCGCAGGTTCGACCGGGGCATGCTGGGAAACAGATGATGCTCGATCTGGTAGTTCAGGCCGCCGAGCATGAAGTCGGTCAGCCAATGGCCGCGTACGTTCCGCGTGGTGACCACCTGGCGGCGCAGGAAGTCGGTTCGGTCACCGGCGGCGAGGATCACCATGCCCTTGTGGTTCGGCGCGAAGCTGCACCCAAGGTAGAGCCCGAACAGCCCCTGCTGGACGAGGATGAACGCCACCGCGCGGACCGGCGAAAGTACCAGGAATACCGCGCCGAGGTAACCGACCACGTGGCTGGTGAACAGCACCGACTCCCACGCGCGGGGCCGTCCGGCGCGGCGCAGCAGGGCGCGCACGCTGTTCACGTGCAGACTGAGGCCCTCCAGCAGGAGCAGCGGAAAAAAGAAGAACGCCTGGTAGCGGTACGCGAACGCGGCAACGCGCCCCCGGTTGCCGGCCTGGCGGGAGGTGAATGCGAGCGCGGCGATCCTGAGGTCCGGATCGGCGTCGTCGGTGTTCGGGTGGGCGTGGTGCCGGTTGTGCTTGTCCACCCACCAGCCGTAGCTCAGCCCGATGGCCAGGTTGCCGTGCAGCAGCCCGACCACGTAGTTCGCCCGCCGGGACACGAAGATCTGCTGGTGGCCGGCATCGTGGCCGAGGAATCCGAGTTGGGTGAAGACGAACGCGAGGAAGCCCGCGACGATCAGAATCCACCACGAGTCCCCGATGAACCCGAAGGCCGCCCAGCCGGCCACGAACAGCAGACCGGTGATGACGATCTTCCAGATGTAGTACCCGGTGCGGCGCTCCAGCAGTCCGGCGTCACGGATCTGGCGCAGCAGATGTGCGTACGGGCTTCCCGTGCCGGCTCGCGGCGACGCTGTGGACATGGGCGCCTCCTCGCGGCGGGTGCTGCGCCGACGCCAGCCGCGTGCCGACCACCGAGGGGCGGCGGGCACGCGGCCGGCGGTGGTTCAGATGGCGCGGATGTTCGCGGCCTGCGGGCCCTTGGCGCCTTGCGTGATGTCGAACTCGACCCGCTGGTTCTCATCGAGGCTGCGGAAGCCGGTCGAGGCGATCGCCGAGAAGTGGGCGAACAGGTCAGCACCGCCCCCATCCGGGGTGATGAACCCGAAGCCCTTGTCCGCGTTGAACCACTTCACAGTGCCGACAGCCATGTCTTCTCCTTGGAAGGCTGGATTCGGGACCCACACCGTGCGGGCCCCAGCGTCGCGGTGTTGATCGCCCACATCCGGAGATGACCGGAGAACACCAGGCGCGGAGGGATCCGATACCCACCATGCGCTGGCAAAATATTCGGAAAGCAACTGCAACGGGACCCACCGTACCACGCTCGGACAGGGCGCAAGTCGGACTACGTGTTGCTTCCTATCCGCGACGCCCACGCTCTGGTCGCCGGTCGGACCGCCAACGTGGGGTGCACCGAACGCGGCCAACAGCCGCGACGCGCACCGTCCTGCCGCTGATCCCGGCGGTCGTCTTCCTGGCGCCTACCCCGCCGCTGCGGACCCTGATCGCCTCACCGCTGCTCGCGCCACCAGTGTCGTACGCCCTTCGGCGCGGCCACACTGAGCCGCCGCCCTCAGCAGCGGCTGGCCTCAACGTGGTGCAGGGCGGGGATGGCCCCGGGGTCGCCCGACGGGGCAGCAGCGGAGTGTCGTTCTTGGGTACTCGGCGGTCCAGTCCTGAATACGATTGGACCGAAGGGGGCGAATTGTCAGATCATGATCGTGTCTAGGGGCAGCCAGGCGGCCGAGCATGAAGGCGAGCCGCCGATTGCCGGTGGCCGACGATTCACCAGATCAGGCGGCCCATGACGAACGACCGCGCGGTGGGGCTCACCCGCCAGTCCAGGGGACCGCAACGAGCAACCCTGTTGGAACTGTTCCTCGATCTGGTCTTCGTTGCCGCGCTCGCCCTGGCCTCGCAGAAGCTGGCCGCTGATCTGACCTGGCCCGGCGCTTTTCAAACCCTGGTCCTGCTGATGGCACTCTGGTGGGTCTGGTCGGTCACCACGCTCACGACCGACCTCTACCTACCGCATCGACCACCGATCTACGTCATGACCATCTCGGTCATGTTCGGCACCATGCTGATGGCAGCCGCGCTGCCCGCGGCCTTCACCCGCGACGCCGTGGTCTTCGCCGGCGCCTACGTAGCGATCCACCTCGGCCGCAATCTCTTCCTGGCGCCCGCCTTACAGGAGCCGCAGGCACGTCGACACGCCGCGCGATTCCTCTTCTGGTTCTCCGTCTCGGCCGTGCCATGGCTCGTCGGAGTCACCGTGGCAGGCACCGCGCGTGGAGCGCTGTGGACCGCGGCCCTCGCCCTGGATTACGGGGCGGCCTGGCTCCGCTACCCCACACCCCGGCTCGGTAGGGTACCCGGGTCGGAGTACAGGCTAGCGGCCGAACACCTGGCCGAGCGCTACCAACAGTTCTTCACTCTCGCCCTCGGCGACCTCATCCTGCTCCCCACCCTGATATACGCCGGCGGCGGATTCGCACTCGACCGGACCGTCGCGTTCGTGCTCACGTTCGTCACCACCGTGCTGCTGTGGCAGATCTACCGCCAACGCGCCGGGGCCCTGCTCCAGGCAGCCATCGAGTCCTCCCGTGACCCGGGACGGCTCGTGCGGTCAGCGCCCTACACCCACCTGATCATGGTGGCCGGCGTCGTCGTCGCCGCAGCCGGAGCCGAAACCATCATCCGTCATCCCAGCGGCGACACCACCTTCGGGCTCGTCGCCGTCATTCTCGGCGGGCCCGCGTTGTTCCTGGCCGGCCGAGCCCGATTCGAATACGAGGTATTCAGCCGGGTCTCCCCATCCCGGCTGGTCGCACTGCTCGTGCTGGCCGTCGCCGCACCGGTGATGGTGTACGTCCCACCGCTGGGGGCCGCCATCCTCGCGAACCTGGTCCTGGCCGGCGTAGCCACTGCGGACATCCTTCGCGCCCATGGACGCCCGCCCGAAGCACCCTCCCCCGCCTTCTAGCCCTTGTCCGCGCCACGGCCGTCCAGACGGCTCTGGGCCGACCCGCGCCGCCGGGGCGCCGCACCGCCACCTCGTCGAGCACGGGGAGTTCGCGGCGCGCCTGGCCGAGGTGTACGGCGCCGACGTGTCCAAGCAGCATCACCGACAAGGTCCTCGAGGGGATGGCCGAGTAGCAGAATCGGCCCTCGATCCCGTCTATCCAGTCGTTTTCATCGATGCTCTGGCCGGCGCCTTCGTAGCCTGAGTCGGCCAGGGTCGGCAGCCGCAGTTCGGAGGCCGCCAGTTGAGGTGGCCAGCGGCCGAGATGACCCCACATCAACCCGGCCATCTCGCGCGGCTGCACGTCGTCGGGCGGGCACCGACCACGGACCGTTCGGGGTGAGCCTCGGCCCCTATTGCGGCGTCACCGATCTGACCGGCCCGGACAGGCGTAGGATGGGGCCATCCCGGAATCGACGACATCCCACTCCTGAGGTGCCCGCCACGCCGGCTCCCCCGAGGGGATGCCATGTTCGTACCCGAAGCACCCGATCCGCAGCGGGCCCGACCGACCTCCCGCCGTCGGAGCATGGGGAAACACTTCCCCCTCCCACCGGGCCGGGTGCCGTTGACGCGCGCCGGCGCGACCCGGATCGGCGTCGCACCACGGCAAGCCGCTCGCGATCGTCGCCATGGTGGTCCGCACTGCCCACATCACCCAGCTGCAGCGCCGCCACTGAGCGGGACAACCGCCGACCCGGCCGGACGGGTCGGCGAACGGCGCCGACCCGGCGGATGGCGCGACTCCGCGCACGACCCACCGCTACGCCGCGGTCACGGCGATAAGGATCCAACATGACGCCATCGACCAACGCCCTCGCTCCCCCATCGCCGCCGTCGGCGCCGCGCCTGCGGATCGGACCGACCCGGTCCGCGCGCACGCTACTCGACGGCGGCTGGTGGCCCCGCTCGACAGATCCGCTCGCGGAGTTGCCCGGCCTCGTCCTCGCCATCGACCTGCTGCACGGGCCGATCGTCCGGCTGCTTCTCAACACCGAGACCTGGGACGGCAACCCACGCCGCCTGATCGTCGGCGGCAGGGAACTGCGGTTGGGCTACTTCACCAGTCAGCCCGCCAGCCTGCTGACCGCCATCTGCCTCAACGAGGATCGGGTCGACCTGCTGGTCGTCCCGCCGGGCACCCCGGTCGACCTGGCCGAGGCGGCGATGGCGCGCGCCGCCACCGCCGGCAACACGGTCCAAACTCCGCAACTGCTCACCGTCGCCGCGCACGATCTCCGAGCCGACGGCCGACAGCGCGGGCTGGCGCACCTGGGAGAGGGTGGCGGCCGTCTCCGCACCGCCTCCGGCGACCCTGCCGCGGTCGCTTCCCGCACAGCCGACGCTGGACCCGCCGGACACCCTGCACCAACGGAACCGGCACCCGCGCCGACAGCACCTGCGCCGAGGCAGCGAAGGACCGGCAATCTTCCCACCATCGCCACCGAGGAGCAGATCATGACAATCGCCCGGCACACGATCGTCTCCGCGCTGCGTCGGCGCGGCCAGCACACCAGGGCCGACTGGGTCGAGCGGGAGCTGCCGGAGCAGGTCGACACCACCCGGCACGCCGGGCTGCTCGCGACCCTGCGTCTCGACCCCGCCGAACTCGGCGAGTCGACAGCTCCGTGAGAGTAGCCCTGCTGGGACCGGTGGCCTGGCGGCCCGCCGCCGCGCCACTACGGCCCGCAGGACAGGTGACCGGCCTCCGGGCCGAGGGCTCGTCGCGGGGGGCGATCGTCCGGGTCCACGCCGGCCGCACCAGCCCGCACCGTTCGTCGATATCGTTGCCCGCGTTGGCGAGATCCAGCGCACGCCTGGAGCAGCGCCCCGCCGCGCCGACCGGTGCCTGACGAGCGACGTCATCCCGGTCGCCGGGACCGAACTGCCTTCATGTCCGAACCGAGCAGCAGGACTTACGGAGACAACCCCCATGCGCTACCTCAGCGACGTCAACCTGCGCGCCGTACTCAACGTCCTCATCGGCAGATCCGGTGGCACTGTGGAGATCAGCAACGAAGAACTGTACGACGCGATGCTGCCAGACCACAGCCACGGCGAACGTGTGCTCATCGAGGAAACGGAGACCGGCCTCCGACTGTCCATCGTTGCTCGCCCGTAGGCCGGGCCGCGAAACGTCAAAGCCGCCAGGTCCCCGGACCGCGCGTCGCCGAATAGTCGACGAGCACTATCTCCAGTTCGCCGCCATACTGACCGCAGAACCTGCGGATTTCGCGCGACCGGTGAGCCCGCCTGGCGACTCTCGGTTAGAGTACACGGACAACGCCGTGCGCGCGAACAATAATACCGAACCCGCCAGGCCACGGAACAATTGCCGAGCCCAGTGCCAATTCGACGTCGACCTGGGCTCAACATCAGACGGTCCTTTTTGTAACTACACCCTCGCATTCCCTGAACGATCACAACACCGGCGCGGGAGACCGCTTCGCGCCGCCGGCGGCGGACTGTACAAATAGCGGCTGATGGACCGATCAACAGGGCCCCGGCAAAGTCGTCAGGTGATGCCGAGGGCGGGACTGGCCGATGCCTCGATCCGACCGCCAGCGACAGCCGGGAGTAGAAAGCGCGGGCGGCGGCGATGACGTGCTCGCCAGCGTGCCGGCCGTTGCGGCTGTTGCGCCTTGACCTTGCCGTGGCGATGACACGGCCATCGATGCTGACTGCGTAGCTGCCGCCGGCATCGGAGACCGGTGCCCGCCCGCATCGGCGGCATAGCCACCGTCGGGTCTCCAGCGAACCGGCTGCGGCCACCAAAATCGGGCATGACGATTCGCCGTGCCGTGCCCGACATCACCACCGCCGGCCCGGTCGCGAGCAGCGGCTTCTACCAGCTTTTGGGCTGCGGCTTCCGCGAGGAGATGAACCTGGGCTGGGTGGTCAACTTGGTCTCATCGGCCAACCCCACCGCCCAGGTCATCCTGATCACCACGATGCGGCCTCCGTAAACCCGGACCTCAGCGTGGAGGTCGATGACGTCGACGCCGCCTACGAGGCGGTACGCGCGACAGGCGCAGAGATTGTGCACCCGATCACCGACGAGCCGTGCGGCGTCCGGCGCTTCTTCGTCCGCCACCTGGACGGCAAGGTGGTCAACGTCGTCAGCCACCGCTGACCGGCAGAAGGGCCAACGGCCTACCGTCCCGACAAGCCCCCTTGAGTCTGGCGAGCTCGTGACTCGTGCGGAGCGTGACGTCTCCGCCGGTCAATGAGCCCTGGAAGCGGCATGAGAGTGCCCCGTGCCGGCCCCTCGGCGCGGCGAAGCGAAGCACCCGGGTGCCGGGCGACGTCTCGCGAGGGAGCGAGGACTCAGCGGGCGGGGACCGGCTCGGTCGACGGCCGCCACTCCCGCCTGATCAGCCCGTAGACCCACGAGTCAGAGACCTCGCCGTTCACGACACAGTCTTCCCGCAACGTCCCTTCGCGCACGAAGCCGAGCTTCTCCAGCACGCGGGCTGATGCCACGTTGCGGGTATCGGTCTCAGCCTGGACGCGATTCAGGTCCAGCGTGTCGAATGCCCACCGCAGCAAAGCGCGGGCGGCCTCCGTCGCGTAGCCGTGGCCCCACACTGCATCGTCGAAGCAGTAGCCCAGCGACGCGCTGCGGTAGTCCGGATTCCACCGGGTCAGACTGCACCAGCCGATGAACGCCCCGTCGGAGACACGATCCACGGCCAGCCGCACCCCGGTGCCCCCCTCTGCCATCTGCCGGCAAGCCGTGATGAACCGCTCGGCGCGCACGCGTTCGCTCCACGGCGGCGCGTCCCAGAAGCGCAGCACGTAGGCATTGCTGTGCAGCGCGAAGAGGTCGTTCGAATCCGTGTCGTTAAAGGGACGCAGTCGAAGGCGTGCGGTGTGCAGCGTGGGGGTGGGCAGCGACATGCCCGTCATGTTCCCTCCCGTGAATGGTGGCCGATCAACGGCTACGTCCGCGCGTTCTGCACAGGGATCACGATCACTCTCCGTGACGCCCGCTCGGCGGCAGAAGCGTGCACCTGTCCATGAGCGCGGGGCTCAGAAATAAGGCCGGAAGCGAAGAACGAGTGGTCTGCAATGCGGTTCGGCTAAAGCAGCTTCCTCCTACGGGTGTTCGAGGGCGCGACGTGGCGTCGTCAAGGTGGAGAGCCAGAGCCGTCACTCATATCCCATGGCCGGGATGACGTCGCCGAGTGTTTCTTCGATGAACTCGCGGGTTTCGTCGTCGAATTGGTCGTTGCGGTTCGCCAGCTTGTGCGACCGAAACGTTGAGGGAGTAACAAAGTCGTCGACATCGAGCCGTTCGAACAGGGCGCGGCGCTGCCCGGGCCAGTCGGCTGCGAGATCTTCTGCTTTCACCTCGATGTATCGCCTGCCCGTCAGGTCGACCGTGTTCTTCCAGGTGAGCCAGCGGTGGTAGACCGGCTTGAGGTAGGCGAGCGTGCCGTCGACGGTGGGCGGTGCCCATGGCTGGGCCAGGTGGGATGCGAGCACTGAGACCGGGTGGCGCTTGATGTGCACGATGGTCGCTTCGGGGACGAGTTCCCACAGGAAGTCCATGCACAGCAGGTTGAACGGTGTCTTCTCGCACCAGGTCGGCTTGCCCGCATCGGCGGCTGCTCCGCCGAACGTCGTGTCGATCAGGCCACGGAGGATCCCGAGCAGTTCGCACCGATCGCCGAAATACCTCGGGAGTACCCGCCGGCGGCTCGACGGCTCGAAGGGCCCGGCAGGCCGGCCAGCGTTTCCGAAGCCTTCCGCCGGCGCAGGTTCGTCGAATGTGTACGCGACCAGCTGCGGCCAGAGCTGTTGCACCGCGTCCCGGTAGCGGCGCTCGCCGACCAGCTCGGGAACGGTTTTGCCGCGATCGTCGCGCCGGCCGGGCACTCGTACGGTGAGGAAGTCGCTCAGCCGGTGCAGGGCGTCCTCACCGACGGTGGGGTCGTATCGATCGCTGAGCGCGTCGGCCAGGTCCCGCAGGCCACCCGGGTCGATGAGAAACCGGGTCTCCATGGGAATCCGATGGATCAGCGGATGTTCGCCGATGATATCGGCGATCCGTGACGTTCCCGAACGACCCGTACCCGCAACGAAGATCGGTGAGGGGGAAGGCATGGCGAGTAGCCAAGCTCTCGGACCGGCGCCTGTGCAAGCCATTTATGGCCGACCCCGATGCGCGGCATGACGGGGACGATCGATTACGCCGGGACAGGTCCATGACGAGGATCGACACGGTCCACGAGCCGCCCTGGCGAATCTCCCGAGCGAGGCCGTCGAGATCTGCCGCCTTGTCCACGACCTCGTCATCCAGCCCACTGACGCGAAGGGCCTGGGCGTCCCCGACGAGCGGCTCGCCGAGAACCGGCTCCGTCCCGTCGGCGGCCTGATCGGTGCCCTACTGGCCCTCGACCCGGCACCGCTGACCGCCGCACGCGACCCCGATCGGCGGGTGATCGGCACCTGCCGCACTTCGCCATGCTCAGCTGTGCCCTGCTGCGCTACCGCGGATTCGCGGCCCGGGCCCGCTGCGGCTTCGCCACGTATTTCCAACCCGGACAAGGGCGTGGACCACTGGATCACCGAGTACCGGCACGACGGCCGCTGGATGCGGATCGACTCCGAGAGTCTGGGCGGTTCCCTCGTGGCGAAACCCGAAGACCTCGCCGCTGGCGAGTTCCTCACCGGCGGCGAGGCGTGGAGCCTACCGCGCTCCTGCAGTGACGCCCGGGGCAGCTTGCTCTTGCAATGCCGCCACGGTGCGCTGATCTCGGCAGTTCCGGATGCCGTGGCCACGCAGACCGCGGCGAGGTGACGTGGCGCCGACGTGGGCTGATCCAGCCTCGTCCATCACGCCAAGACGTACATGGCGGCGCCCGTGGCGGTCATCGGATGCGCTCGACCGGCCGCCCGAAACGCCTGCGGCCGGTGGGCCATGCCAGCAGCGGGCCGGTAGGCAGGTCGGCGTTGAACGACTCCTGCTCGCCGCCCGTACCGAAGGAGTTCACGAGATCCCTCGGGATGGCCCGGCCGGTCGTCCCCGTGCTCAGCCGACGGCAACGGGCGGCAACGGTGACGGGCCGCCGCGTCGCCTCAGGGATCTACTACCGGAGCTACCAGCTCCACACGCGATCCCTGCGATGACAGCCGATTTCATCTTTGGTGCCTGACATCCGATATCGCGGCGGGCGGCTGCACGGTCACACCGGTGAAGAGGCAAACGGGGGCAGAGAGGCGCGGCCGACGTGCGCCCTGGGTGAGCGACGCCGGCCGGGTCCGCCTCACCTGAGGTACGTACCCCCTACCTCGCGGACGAGATCACGATAATGAATTCCGATTCGAATGTCACCGAACGTGCGGCAGCGGCTTGCATCGGTCCGCACTAGCGACGCGCCCGCCCGAGCAACGACGACCAGCAGTGGCCACCTGGGCCGGGATAGGTGTCGAGTGTTGACGTGGGGCTGGTGACGTGATGTGCTCGGAGCGTAACGCTAACGGCAATCATGGTCGTTAAGGCCCTGAGGAGGACCATGTCTCTCACCGTGCCGCCTGCCCTGCTCGAAGCCGCCGAGACCGGCCCCGTGGACGACGACGCCTTCGTCGCCTGCGTCCGGGACTCCCTTCCGTACGCCTGGAACACCGTCAGCCGCGTGGTCGCCGACCTGGAAACGTCTGACACCGAATTCGCCGACAACGTGGTACCGCCACCCACCGAGGCGGAGCGCGGGCAGCTGCTGCGCGCGCTGGCCAGCGACGCCATCCGGGCGAGCCTGGAGCGCCACTTCGGGGTGAAGCTGGCGTTCCAGAACTGCCACCGGGTGGCAGCGTTCCGGCTGGGCGCCGTGGACTCCGACACGTACCGCAGGTTCATCTCGACCCGGGGACAACTGCTCAACCAGTCGCCAGAGCTGCGTGACTGCTGAACCGCCCGACACCTCGCGGCCCGGTGAGCAGGTCCAATGGCACCTGTTCCTGCTTGCCGGGCACCGCGCGGGCGGCACGCACGCGCAGGCCTTGGCGGACGCGTACCGCTACGGGCTGGCCGCGGAGGCCGCAGGCTACGCCGGCGTCTGGGTCGCCGAGCACCATTTCATCTCCTACGGCGTGTGCCCGTCGGCTATCACCTTCGCCGCGCACCTGCTCGGGGCGACCCGCCGCATCACCGTCGGCACCGCCGCCTGCGTGCTGTCGGTCCGACACCCGGTGAGCCTGGCGGAGGAAGCGGTGCTGCTCGACGAGCTGTCCGGGGGCCGGTTTCGATTGGGGGTCGCCCGCGGCGGGCCGTGGGTCGACCTCGAGGTTTTCGGCACCGGCCTGGATCGCTACGCGAACGGCTTCGCCGACGCGGTGGAGATCGTGCTGCGGTGGTTGTCCGGCGCGGCGCAGGTCGCCGGCAACGGAAGCTTTCCCTTCCGGCCGGTGCAGGTGGTGCCCCGACCCCGTCGACAGGTGCCGACGTGGGTCGCGGCCACCTCGCTCGCCACCGTGGACCTCGCCGCCCGCCACGGCCTCCCGCTGTTGCTCGGGCTGCATGCCGACCTGGCGGAGAAGCGGTCGTTGCTCGACCGGTACGCGCAGGTCGCCGCCGCGCACGGCCACGACAGCACGCAGGTGCCGCATGCCAGCGCCCATCTGGCGCACGTCGAGGACACCGACGCGGATGCAGCTCGGACGGTGCGAGAGCGGCTGCCGGAGTTGCTGGCCGGCACCAGGGAGTACGTCCGTCTCGACGGCGCCGCGGCCGGCCCGCCCGACATCGACGCGTACGTCCGGCGTCTGGTCGCCCTGCACCCGGTCGGGTCGCCGCAGCGGTGCCAGGCGGCCGTCGACGCGGCCGCGGCACTTCCCGGTGTGCGGCATCTGCTGTTTCTGGCCGAGGTGACCGGGGACCGCGCGACGACCCTGCGCACCATACGGCGGCTCAGCGGGGAGGTGTTGCGCCGAAGGTAGTGGCGACCAAGACGTGCGTGGTCTGCCCGATGGCGATTCGTTGCGGCGAGTCGCCCGGATACCGCCCGGCAGGCCCGAGCCATCGCGTACGGTCCCGCTCATGGAAATGGTTTCCAATAGAGTGGGAGGGTGTCAGCGGTGAAGGTCGCGTTCGTGGGCAAGGGCGGCAGCGGCAAGACAACTCTCGCCGCGCTCTTCGCCCGGCATCTCGCCGGCCAGGGCCTGCCGGTGCTGGCCATCGACGCCGACATCAACCAGCATCTCGCTGCCGCCCTCGGCGGCGTTGCGGACGCGCCGCCGCCGATAAAGCCGCTCGGTGAACACCTGCCGGCCATCAAGGACTACCTGCGCGGCGCCAACCCCCGCATCACCAGTGCGGATCGAATGGTCAAGACAACTCCGCCGGGACGCGGCTCACGGCTGCTGCGGGTGATCGAGGACAACCCGATCTACGCCGCCTGCGTGCGGGATGTCGGTGGAGTGCGGTTGGCGGTCACCGGCGAGTTCGCCGCCGAGGATCTCGGCGTGGCCTGCTACCACTCGAAGGTGGGAGCGGTGGAGCTGCTGCTCAACCACCTGCTCGACGGGCCCGGCGAATACGTGGTGGTGGACATGACCGCGGGCGCGGACTCGTTCGCCTCCGGGCTGTTCACCCGCTTCGACCGCACAGTGCTGGTGTGCGAGCCGACCGTGCGCAGCGTCGGGGTCTACCGGCAGTACGCCGGCTACGCCCGTGACTACGGCGTGGCGCTGTCGGTGGTCGGGAACAAGGTCGAGGACGCCGGCGACATGGAGTTCCTCCGCGAGCACGTCGGCGGCGACCTGTTGACCTGGTTCAGCAGATCCGGTTACGTGCGGCGGGCGGAGCGGGGCACGGTCGGCCCGCTGGCCGAGCTGGAGCCCGCCAACCAGGCCGCCGTCGCCAAGCTCGTGGAGGCGGTGGACGACACCGTGCAGGACTGGACGGCCTTCACGCGGTGGGCGCATGAGTTCCACCGGCGCAACGCCGCCGCGTGGGCCAACGAGCGCGCTGGGGCGGACCTCACCGATCAGATCGACCCGGAGTTCCGGATGGGACCGCAGACGGTCGGCGAGCCCGCGGTGGTGGGCCGCTGATCGAGAGCCGCCGGTCAGGCGGCGCACTTGTCGCAGGTGCCGAAGATCTCCAGGGTGTGACCGACGTCGGTAAAACCGTGCTGGCTGGCAACCTGGTCGGCCCACCGCTCCACGGCCGGGCCGGCGACCTCGACCGCGCGGCCGCACTCCCGGCACACCAGGTGATGGTGGTGCCGGCTCTGGCTGCACCGCCGGTACAGGTACTCCCCGCCCGGCAGCCGCGTCGAGTCGATCTCGCCGCTGTCGACCAGCATCTGCAGCGTCCGGTAAACCGTGGTCAGGCCGACCCGCGCCTTGCGGTCGACGAGCATCTGGTGCAGCTGCTGCGCGCTGTGAAAGCCCTCCACCTCGCGCAGCAGCGCCAGCACCTCGGCACGCTGCCGAGTGTTGCGGGTCCCTGTGGGCATTGCCTCGGTCACCGTCCGCCGTCTCCGCTCGTCGCGGCGCCTGTCTCGACGCCCGAATCCCTGTCCTCCCGTGACGCTGGTGGTCACGTGATACCGGAACCCATTATGCATTGCGCATATGTCCACACCTCGGGTCGTCACCGCCCGGCGCGCGTTTCAGCGAATGAAGGAGTCTTGGGTGCGACTCCAGGCGGTTGGCGAGGCGCCCGCCTGGATGCAGGTCGACGGCTAGGTGTTGCTGGCCAGGAGGTTGTTGACGCTCCGGCAGAAACATATGCGTTTCGCATACACTCCGGTTCATGGAGTCGAAACTGGAAGATGCCATCAACGAGTGGCATGCCAGCGTGAACGCTGGTGATCTCCCCCGTTCGGCGGCGGCAGTCGGTGATCCGGTCGTCGTCCTCGGCCCGAAGGGCGCGGGTCCGATCACGCCGGATCAGTTCGCGGACTGGGTGGATCGTTCGGGGATCCGGCTCGTGCCGCGCTCATGGCACCCGATCAGCGAGCGGCTCATGGTGGTCGAGGAAGACGCGACCTGGCCCGACAACCGGACTCCCACTCGCGTGGCGACGGTGTTCCGCGTCGTGGGCGCGAAGGTCACGGCCGCGCTGCGGCTGCCGGATCTGAAATCGGCCCTCGAGCTGGCCTACATCTGCCGCGAAATGGCCGCGACCGAATGAGCACGGCGGGGCCGGGGCAGCTCCTGTTCGGTTTCGTGCGGCATTGGTCACGTCGGGCGACCACGGGGGGCGCTTCTATTGCGGAGCAGGGGAGGCTCGTACTGGTGACTGAGGCAGTTGCCGCTCTGGTTGGCCGCTACGAGCCCGCGACGGTGAACGCCGTCGCTGACGAGATCGGCATCGACCAGAGCGGCGCATCCCGCCTGATCAAGAGCGCGGTCGACGTCGGCTACCTGACGATGACGACGGCACCGTCGGATGGTCGCAGACGCGAAGTGTCCGTCACGTCCGCCGGGCGCACCGCGCTACGGCAGGCCCACGCATGGCAGGAGGAGATCTTTGCCGAGCTGACCGCGGGATGGAGCCAGCAACGACGTGACGATTTCCAGAGCGCGATGGCCGACCTCATCGCCCGGTCTTACGCGATCGGCGCATGAGCCACGCCAATGCACCGTTGACCGTCGAGGGACGGCGTCGCCTTGTCGAACCCCTGTCGCACGCGCCCGATCGCGCACGTCGGCGCGGAAATGGGGATCTCACGCGCGACGGCGTCGAAGTGGCTGAACCGATACGAGCAGTTTGGCGACCTCGGCCTGCAAGACCGTTCGTCGACGCCGCTGCGCCAACCCACTGCGACGGATGGCGCGGTGATCGCTCAGATCGAGTGGGTGCGCCGCGAGTACAAATGGTCGGCGGCACCCATCCAGTTCGAACTCACCCAGAAAGGCGTCGCGATCAGTCGTCGTACGATCTCGCGCGTCCTGCTGCAACTTGGCCTGAACAAGCGCAGGTTCATCGACCCGAACGGTGTCACGAACCGAGAGCCGCGCTGCCGGCCGGCAGCGGTTCGGCGGGCTCAACCTGATCACCGACGAAGGCGGGATCATGGGCCGCGGTGCAATCGGCGCTGTGAACACGTCCCCATTCGCAATGCCCATCCCCGGGGCTCCCCAGAGGACGGGCATCACCCGTTTCGGACGGTGTGTGACTGGACGATCACAGTAAGATGCGATGGTCGATCGGAGAGGTGATCCACCTGAGCACGACTGACCCAGCAGCCCCCGTCACGCCGACCGTCCCGGCCGGCGCAGACCTCCAGCCCGGCACCCCCGCCAGAGAACGGGCGGTCGGCTCGACCGAGGTGCTGTGCTTCCTGCTCATCCTCATCGGCATCCTGCACCGACCGATCGGCGCGCTGATGGCGGACCCGCGCCTGCAGACCTGGCTGACCGTCTTCGTGTCGGTGATGGTGCAGGCGGCGCCGTTCCTCGTCTTCGGGGTGGTCCTGTCCGCCGTGATCGCGGTGTTCGTACCCCGTTCGTTCTGGGCCCGGGCCCTGCCCCGCCACCCGGCGCTCGCCGTGCCGGTCGCCGGCATGGCGGGCGTGGTACTACCCGGTTGCGAGTGCGGTTCGGTGCCCATCGCCGGGTCGCTGATCCGCCGCGGCGTCACCCCCGCCGCGGCGCTGGCGTTCCTGCTCGCCGCGCCGGCGATCAACCCGATCGTGCTCACCGCCACCGCAGTCGCCTTCCCCCGCAACCCGGAGATGGTCGCCGCCCGAGGCGGCGCCAGTCTGGTGGTCGCCCTGCTGATGGGATGGTTGTGGCTGCGGCTGGGCCGCACCGAGTGGATCCGCCTGCCGCATCGGGCGCACCTCGACGGGCTGCCCCGGATGGCGGCGTTCTGGGCGGCCTGCCGGCACGACATCATCCACGCCGGCGGTTTCCTCGTCTTCGGCGCAATGGCCGCGGCCACCATCAACGTCGCCATGCCGCAGCAGCTCCTGCACGACCTGGCCGCCCGACCGCTGCTGTCGGTGCTCGCGCTGGCGGCGCTGGCCGTGCTGCTGTCGATCTGCTCGGAGGCGGACGCGTTCGTCGCCGCGTCGCTGTCCCAGTTCTCCCTGACCGCCCGGCTGGCCTTCCTCGTGGTCGGCCCGATGGTCGACCTGAAACTCCTGTCCATGCAGGCCGGCATCTTCGGCCGGCGATTCGCCGCCCGGTTCGCGCCGGCCACCTTCGCCCTCGCCGTGCTCGTCGCGGCCGGCGTCGGGACGGTGATCTGGTGAGTCGCGGAACCCAAGCAGTGGTGCTCGCCTTCCT
Organism: Micromonospora sp. NPDC007271; assembly: GCF_040634005.1. Lineage (NCBI taxonomy): Bacteria > Bacillati > Actinomycetota > Actinomycetes > Micromonosporales > Micromonosporaceae > Micromonospora > Micromonospora sp. NPDC007271. The sequence goes on along the minus strand of NZ_JBEYER010000002.1, from coordinate 24,006 downwards.
CGGTGGCGCGATCCTGCGCGCCAGCATCACCGACCTGTACCTGCGCTACGTCAAACAGGGACTGCGACCGTTCCTCATCGCCGCCGGAACGCTGCTGGTCATCACCGCGATCGTGGCACTCCTGCAGGAGCTGCGACAGCTCAACCGGACCGAGGCCGGGCCGGACGACGACGGACACGGGCACGGCAGCTCGGGACCGGCCGTCGGGTGGTTGCTGCTGCTGCCGGCGCTCGCCCTGCTCTTCGTCGTCCCGCCGGCACTCGGCGCCGACACCGCCGCACGCGCCGGCTCCGCCCTGACCGACAACCGGGACGTCGCCTACCCGCCCCTGCCGCCCGGCGACCCGGCCGAGCTCACCCTCCTCGACTACGGCTACCGGGCCGTCTATGACCACGGCCGGACCCTGCAGGACCGGCGCATCCAGCTGACCGGCTTCCTCGCCCCCGGGCCGGACCGGCAGCCCATGCTCGCCCGCATCGTGCTGTCCTGCTGCGCCGCCGACGGCGTCCCCATCAAGATCGGCCTGCGTGGCCAGGTTCCGCAGGCGCCGGCGAACACCTGGGTACGGGCCACCGGCCGGTGGATTCCGCACACCGCCAAGGACCCGGTCAACGACGCCGATGTTCCCTATTTCCAGGTGGAGGACTGGCAACACATCCCCGCACCCGCCGAGCCGTACGAGTAGAACCGGCGATGGTTGCACGGGTGCTGATATGAGCACCTGACAGTTGGACGGACTTATTGAAAATGGCTACCGTTCCGCTCATCCCACGAGCAAGGAGCGGTAGTGAACCTGTCCATCCGTACGCTCGGCACCGTCCTGGCGATAGCGACGATCGGCGCCGCCGCCGGCTGCGGTGCCGACACCGACACCGGCACCGCGACCGCGGCGAAGAACGGCACCATCGCCGTGGTCGCCACGACGCCCGAGGTCGCCGACTTCACGCGCAACGTCGGCGGCGACGCCGTCAGCGTCACCCAGATCATCAAGCCGAACGTCGACCCCCACGACTACGAGCCCACCCCCGCCGACCTCCAGGCGATCGGGGCCGCCAAGCTCGTCATCAAGAACGGCGTCGGACTCGAGGAATGGCTCGACGACACCATCTCCGCGGCCGGCTTCAAGGGCACCGTCGTCGACACCTCGGAGGGAGTGGCGCTGCGCAAGGGCGACCCCGGCGACGAAGAGACGAAGGACGGCGACCCGCACATCTGGCACAACCCCCGCAACGCCAAGATCATGGCGGAGAACATCGAGAAGGCCCTCGTCACCGCCGACCCCAGCCACGCCGACGCCTACCGCGCCAACTTCCAGGCGTACGCGGCAAAGCTGGACAAGCTCGACGCGGACAACGAGCGCAAGTTCGCCGCCCTGCCGGCGGACGCCCGCAAGCTGGTCACCAACCACGACGCGTTCGGCTACTACATCGACCGCTACCAGCTGCAGTTCATCGGCGCGGTGATCCCCAGCCTGGACACCAGCGCCGAACTGTCCGCCACCCAGATCAACGACCTGGTGGCGAAGATCAAGGCCACCGGCACGAAGGCGATCTTCAGCGAGAGTTCCCTGCCGCCCAAGGCCGCCGAGGCGATCGCACGCCAGGCAGGCGTGAAGGTGGTCGGCGGGGAGGATGCCCTCTACGGCGACAGCCTCGGCCCCGAAGGCACCCCCCAGGGCACCTACCTGGGCGCCGAGGAACACAACACCGACACCATCGTGGCAGCCCTCGGTGGCTGAGCCCACCGCAGCGCCGGTAGCCGACTCCGCCCTGCACCTCGCGCAGGCCGACGTCGGCTACCGGCACCGCGCCGTCCTCACCGACGTGAATCTCACGGTGGCGCCCGGCCAGATCGTCGCCCTCGTCGGCGCCAACGGCGCCGGCAAGTCCACCCTCATCAAGGCCGTCGTCGGGCTCGCCGACATCCTCGCCGGCACGATCACCGTCGCCGGACGGCCGGCGCGGCAGGCCCGAGGCGCAGCCGCCTACGTGCCGCAGGTCGACACCCTCGACGCGGACTTCCCCGTCACCGCCGCCGACGTCGTGCTCATGGGCCGCTACCGGCCCACCCGCTGGCTACGGCAGATCCGCGCGGCCGACCGCGCCGTCGCCGCGGACGCGCTGGAGCGAGTCGGGCTGGCCGACCGCGCGCGCACCCGCTTCGGGCTGCTGTCCGGAGGCCAACGTCAGCGGGTCCTGCTCGCCCGTGCCATCGCCGCCCAGGCCGGACTGATGCTCATGGACGAGCCCTTCAACGGTCTCGACACCACCAGCCAGGACGTCATCGTGACGCAACTGCGGGACCTCGCCGCGGCCGGCACCGCCGTTTTGCTCAGCACCCACGACCTGCGGCTGGCCCGCGACCTCGCCGACACCGCCTGCCTCATCAACGGCGGCCGCGCCGTCACCGGCCCCACCGAACAGATCCTCGCGGAGCTGCCCGGCGCCTACGGCTACGGCAGCCAGGCCGCCGACCTGCACGCCGCGCGGCCCGGACGGTGACGCCATGAGTGGTCTCGTCGCGCCGTTCAGCGTGCCGTTCATGGGCCGCGCCCTCGCCGAGCTGCTCCTGCTCGCCGTGGTGTGCGGGCCGGTCAGCGTGCTGGTCTTCCTGCGCCGGATTGCCTTCGTCGCCGACGCGCTGACCCACACCGTCTTCCCCGGCGTGGTCATCGGATTCCTCGTCGCCGGCTGGACCGGCATCGCCGGCGGCGCACTCGTCGCCGCCCTACTGACCGCGGTCGCGCTCACCGTGCTCACCCGCTGGGGGCGGCTCAGTGACGACACCACGGTGGCCGTGCTTCTGACCGCCATGTTCTCGCTCGGCGTGGTGCTCGTCTCCCGTCAACACTCCTACACCAGCGACCTGACCGCGTTCCTGTTCGGCCGGCTGCTCACCGTCACCCCCGCTCAGCTCGCGCAGACCGCCGTGCTGGCCGCGATCGTGCTCACCGGCCTCGCCGTCACCGCCCGGCCGCTGATCCTGCGGGCCTTCGACCCCATCGCCGCTGCCACCGCCGGGTACCGCCTCACCCTGCTCGATCTCGGGCTCAACACGGCCGTCGCGCTGGTCGTCGTCGCCGCCGTACAGGCCGTCGGCACCATCCTGGTGATCGCCCTGCTCATCGTGCCGGCCGCCACCGCGCGCCTGCTGACCGACCGACTCACCGCCATGGCCGTGATCGCCACCGCCGTCACCGGCCTCGCCGCCTACCTGGGCCTGCTGGCCAGCTGGACCGCCTCCGTCCGATACGGTCTCCGGCTCACCTCCGCCGCCGCGGTGGTGCTCACCCTCGTGGCCTGCTACGTTCTCGCCCTGCTCGCCGCTCACCTCCGCCGCCGGCCGCACCCGCCCGCTGCGACGGTGACCCGGTGAGCTGGCTGCTGCAGGACACCTTCGGCCGCGCCCTGGTCCAAGCCGTCGCCGTCGGGGTGCTCACCGGACTGGTCGGCGTGCACGTCGTGCTGCGCCGGCTGTCGTTCTTCACCATGACCATGGCCCACGCCACGTTCCCCGGCGTGGTCGCCGCGTCCGTCCTCGGCATCAACATCTACCTCGGCGGCGTGGTCGCCGGGGTGCTGACCGCCGCCGCCGTCGCCGCGCTGGCACGTACCCGCGGCCAAGAGGCCACCGCCGCGACCGGCGTCATCCTCTCCGCCGGCTTCGCGCTCGGCGTCGCGCTGGTCGCCACCCAGAACGGTTTCAGCCGGGACCTGTCCGCCTTCCTCGTCGGCTCGATCCTCACCGTCACCACCGAGAACCTGGTCGTGACCGTCGTCCTGCTGGCGGTCACGGCGGTCGCGCTCGCCGTCGGCGGCCGGCACCTGCTGTACGTCGGTTTCGATCCCGCCGGCGCCCGCGCCGCCGGATACCGCGTTCGGCTGCTCGACCTCGCTCTCCTGCTGCTGGTCGACCTCGTCGTCGTCGCGATCGTGCCCGCCGTCGGCACCATCCTCGCCCTGGCACTGATCGTCGCCCCCGCCGCGGCCGCCCGCGCCTGGACCGACCGTCTCGCCCCCATGACCGCTCTCGCCGCCACGCTCGGTGCCGGCAGCGCCGCCGCGGGACTGTGGCTCTCCCGGCTCTGGGATGTCGCTGCCGGTGGCAGCATCTCGCTGACCGCCGCCACCGTCCTGCTCGGGTCGCTGGCGGCGCACCGCCTGCGCGACGGGTTCCGCACGATCTTCCTCACCGCGCCGTGACCGCCGAACCCGCCTCGATCGAGGAAATCAGCGAGCTGCTACGCACCATCGCCCACCCGGCACGCATCCGCATCCTGCAGCAGCTCACGCGAGCCGACGCGTGCGTCACCGAACTCTCCGACGCACTGCAGCTACCGGCCCCGCACGTGTCGCACCAGCTTCGGCACCTGCGCCACGCCCGCCTCGTCCGCCGCTACCGCCAGCAGGGCCGGATGCAATACGCGCTCACCAGCGTCCGCGCCGTCTCTCTCGTCCTGGCCGTGCTCAAGCACTGCAGTTGACATCCTCCCGGCCCTGAGGAGCCGGGGTCACGGTCGCCCGTGAGGTTTCCTGTTTCATGGCCGATTGCCTTGCCGGGAGGATTTTCCCTCCGGGTCTTACGTCAGCTCCCCAGGCGTTTTACCTCTCCGCCAGCCCGGCGGCGAGGACGTTCTTGGCGGCGTTGATGTCCCGGTCGGGATCAACCCCGCAACCCGGGCACGTCCAGGCGCGAACGTTGAGGGCGAGGGTGGTGTTGATCCGCCCGCACCCGGAGCAGGTCTTCGACGACGGGTACCACCGGTCGACGGGGATCACCTCACGCCCGTACCACTGGGCTTTGTACTACAGCATGCTGCGGAGCTGACTCCAACTCGCGTCGGAGATGACGCGGGCCAGGCGGCGGTTGCGGAGCATGTTGCGCACGCTGAGGTCTTCGATCGCGACCGTTTGGGTCTCACGGACGAGTCGAGTGGTCACCTTGTGCAGATGGTCCAGACGCCGATCGGCGATACGGGCATGAATGCGCGCCCGCGCCGATACCGGCGCGGGCGCTCACAAGGGCCGGCGACAGCACCACCCTTCCGGCGGCCAAGACTGCCGCCGGCGCGAACACCACGCCGGCGGCCCTCCTCCCAGTCGATGAGATCCGTCCGTGTCTCGCAGGCCTACGGCCTGGTCATTCCTCGTCTTGCACTCGCAGCAAGTTTCGCCGACGTCGTCGATTCGGACGTCAGCGCGGCGGGTGGCGTCATCACCAGGACGCCTTGCGGATCCCCGGCAGCTCGCCCCGCAGCGCCATCTCCCGGAACCGCACCCGCGACAATCCGAAGCGGGTCAGCACACCTCGCGGCCGGCCGTCGACGACGTCCCGGTTGCGCAACCGCACGGGGCTGGAGTCCCGGGGCAGCTGCGCCAGTTGGCGGACGGCGTCGTCCCGCACCGCCGGGTCGGTGTCCGGGTGGGCGATGATCCGCTTCAGCTCGGCGCGGCGCTGCGCATGGCGAGTGACCAGGTCGGCGCGGCGGGCCTGTCGGTTGGCGAGGCTCTTGCGGGCCATGTCAGCGCGCCTCCCGGAACTCGACGTGCCGGCGGACGACCGGGTCGTACTTGCGCAGCACCAGCCGGTCGGGGTCGTTGCGGCGGTTCTTGCGGGTGACGTACGTGTAGCCGGTGCCGGCTGTGCTGCGCAGCCGGACGATCGGGCGGACGTCGGTCTGCCGGGCCATCAGACCGTCACCCCCCGGGCACGCAGCTCCGCGACGACCTTTTCGATGCCCTTGCGGTCCACGGTCTTCAGCGCCTTGGCGGTCAGCGTCAGGCGGACCCAGCGCTGCTCCGAGGGCAGCCAGTAGCGGTGGTTCTGCAGGTTGGGGTTCCACCGGCGGCGGGTGCGCCGGTGGGAATGGGACACGGCGTTGCCGAAGCTCGGCTTCGCGCCGGTGACATCACAGCGACGGGACACAGGTACTCCTCAAGGCTTACCGTAACGACAATGGTTTTCATTCTTACCGTGGCTGATCGGCGGTCTCCACTCGGGGTCCCCAACGACCTTGACCGCACAGACGAGCCGAGGCGTCACGTCCATGCCGCCCAGTCGCCGGGACGTGACACCCGCACCGCGACCCCCACGCCACCGGCGCCGCCAGGCCGCCCTGACGCTTTCGTGGCAAGACCTCGCCCCCCCACTCGCCGTCGACCATGTGCCTATAATGACAATCGTTTTCAACTAAGTCGAGAGGACTGTGATGTCGACGTCCCCGCTCGCACCGGCCAACGCCGGAGTTCCGGCGTCCTACGCCCGACCGTCGTTGACCGTGCTCAGTGGCTTCTGGCCGTCCGCCACCTACGCCATAGCCCGCAGCCTGCTCGCGGCGGACCCGTCGTTGCTGCTGATCCGGCACGACCTCGCCGGCCTCGGCACCGGCACCGTCCATCGCATCGTGCGCGACCGCGAGGGAATACTCGAGGACGAGCGCGTCGCCCTCGCACACGGCTGCGTCTCCTGCACCCTCCGCGAGGACGTCTTGCCGGCCCTCGCCCGGCTGGCGCGCGCCCACCCGCACCGCGATCTGGTGCTGATGCTGCCGGAGGTGGTCGAACCGGAAGCCGTCGCCGCCGTCTGCGCGCACTGCCTGGTCGACGGCGCGCCGATCACCGACCTCCTACACGTCGACTCGTACGTCACCGTCGTCGACGCCGAGCACCTGCTCGACGGGCTGGCCAGCACCGACGACCTCAAGACCCTCGGCATCCACGCCGCCGACAACGACGACCGCGGGCTCGCCGACGTCATCGTCCGCCAGCTCGAGTACGCCGACACCCTTGTCCTGTGGGGACAATCCGGGGAGGGCCCCTACGACACCAGCCAGCTGTCGGTGCTGCTGGAACGCATGGCGCCATGGGCGACCCACGTGCGGGTCGACGGTGATGTCATCGACGCCGCCGCGCTGACCCGCCAACTGCGCGGCACCCGCCGGCACCGCCCCGAGATCCCTGGCGTCCTGACCCGGGGCCTGGAGGGCTACCTCCTGGGCGCGCACGAGCCGCACCCCGACTGCGGGGTGGTCTCCGTGGTCTTCCGCGCCCGCCGACCATTCCACCCCCGACGGCTGCACGACGTCCTCGAGGACGTCAACGCCGAGGTCATCCGCTCCCGAGGACACATGTGGCTCGCTAGCCAGCCCGAGGCGGTGATCGCCTGGGACTTCGCCGGCGGCGGCCTCAGCCTCGGCGCCCTCGGCCGCTGGCTGGCCGCCCTCCCCGACCCGCACTGGGACGAGGCATCCGACCACCGCCGGCTGGCCGCCGCCCTCGACTGGGACCCCTACTACGGCGACCGGCACCAGCACCTCGTCTTCATCGGCCTCGACCTCGACCCCGCCGGCCTGCACCGCACCCTCACCAGCTGCCTGCTCACCGACGCCGAACTCGCCGACGGCGAGGACACCTGGCGCGGCTACGACGACCCCTTCACCGGCTGCTTCCCGCTCGCCGACCTCGCCCCAACCGACACCGAAGGAGACACCGCATGAAGCCCAACATCCACCCCAGCTACAAGCCCGTCGTCTACCGCGACCGCGCCGCCGACTTCGCCTTCCTCACCCGCTCCACCGCCACCAGCGACCAGACGATCGAGTGGACCGACGGCAACACCTACCCCGTCATCGACGTGCAGATCTCCTCCGCCAGCCACCCCTTCTGGACCGGCAAGCAACGCCTGCTCGACACCGAGGGCCGGGTGGAGAAGTTCCGCGCCAAGTACGCCCGCCGCGGTCCGCAGCAGTCGCGATGAGCACAGCGCGCACCGACTGGGCAGGGCACGCGCCCCGCCTCGTCGGTGCCGCCGCAGACGACCGGGCCTGGTACCGGGCCGCCGCCCGCAAGCTGGTCGCACCTGGCGACCGGCTCGCGGGCGGCACCGGCTACCGAACCGGAACACGACCTCGCCGTGGCCCGACACCTGGCCTACGGCCGAGGCCCGACGGGCAGCTCGCCCTGGTCGAAGGCAGCTCCTCCGCCCGTCATCGACCCTGAGACGTCGGACCCCGCCTGGAGTTGCGCCTGCACGCCCCGAGAGACGCAGTGGTGCTCATGGTCGGGTCGGCGGCCACCAGGGCATGGTCAGGGCCGGCTGCACCGGCGCGGCGGCCGGTGCAGCCGGCATGGCGTCGCCGACGAGAAAAGAGCCCGGTCGCAGCAGCTGTCGGCCGCCGGCCATCTGCGGCGCTGGTTGGGCCACCGGGCCTCGTCGGTGGTGGGCGTGGTCGGCATCGTCAAGCCGGAATCGGGACCGGTTCCGCGAGGTCGTGGTCGTGCAGGTCGCCGAGATCCCATTCGGGGAACGGGTCGGGCAGGTCCCGCCAGGCGCCCTCCCCCGCCGTGATCTCCCGGTCGGTCAGCAGGCAGGCAGCCAGTGCGGCCCGCAGGCCGTCGCCGTCCAGGCCCACCCCGATGAGCACCAGTTCCTGCTGCCGATCGCCGAAGACCGGGTGCCAGCGGGACTCCAGCTCGGTCCGCTCGTCAGGGTCGTCCGGCCATTCCCCGGACACCGCGACCGGTACGCCGACCGGGTCACACCGTCCCGACGGGCCCGCCTGGGACCACAGGGCCTGCACGTCCGGGCGGCTGGCCAGCCACAGGAACCCCTTGGAGCGCACCACGCCGAAGGCGTCCAGGCCACCGGTCAGCAGGTCCCACAGCCGCTGTGGGTGGAACGGCCGGTGGTCGCGGAACACGATGCTGGAGATGCCGTACTCCTCGGTCTCCGGCACATGCTCGCCGTTGAGCTCCGCCACCCAGCCGGGCGCGGTTTCCGCGCGGTCGAGGTCGAACCGGCCCGTGTTCAGGATCTCCGCCGGCGGTACCCGGCCGTGCGTCGCCCGGACCTGGCGGGCGGCCGGGTTGAGGCGGGTCAGCAGCGCCTCCACCACCGCGAGGTCGTCCGGGTCGACCAGGTCGGTCTTGTTGACCACGAGTACGTCGGCGAACTCGATCTGGTCGACCAGCAGGTCGGAGATGCTGCGGTCGTCCCCCTCGTACGCGGCCAGCCCGCGCTGTTCGAGGGTCTCTCCCGCCTCGATGCGGGCCAGCAGCCCGGCGGTGTCCACCACGGTGACGGTGGTGTCCAGCCGGGCGAGGTCGTCGAGTACCTGCCCGTCCTCGACGCCGAAGGCGAACGTGGCGGCCACCGGCATCGGTTCGGAGATGCCGCTGGACTCGATGAGCAGGTAGTCGAACCGGCCCTGCCGGGCCAGCCGCGCGATCTCGTCGAGCAGGTCGTCGCGCAGGGTGCAGCAGATGCAGCCGTTGGTCAGCTCCACCAGCCGCTCCTCGGTCCGCGACAGCGATCCACCGTCCCGGACGAGCGAGGCGTCGATGTTGATCTCACTCATGTCGTTGACGATGACCGCGACCCGGAGCCCGTCCCGGTTGGCCAGGACGTGGTTGAGCAGGCTGGTCTTGCCGGCTCCGAGGAAGCCGGAGAGCACGGTCACCGGCAGGCGCCAGGTCACGGCTGGTCCACCACCTGGCGTCCCTTGTAGAGCCCGCAATGCGCGCAGGCCCGGTGCGGTACCACCATTTCCTTGCGGGGGCAGGGGCATGGGGTCAACTGCGGCACCTGCGCCTTCCACTGGGCCCGGCGGTGCCGGGTGTTCGACCGCGACATCTTTCGCTTCGGTACGGCCATGAGGGGTCTCCTTCACGTGTCGAGCGTTGAACAGGCACCGTAGATGATAATGGTTTTCGTTTGCCTCCTCTGCGGCGGGTCGGAGCGCCAGGGAGCACCTGCACGTCTTCGACGGGCCAGCGCGGGTCGCGCGGCACGAGACGACGCAGGCCGCGGACTCGTGCGGCCACTGGAGGCGCCTGCCCCGATCGCCGACTGGCCGCCCGCTGGGAGCGCTGCGGCCCAGGCCCGTCAGACGATGGGCACGTTGACCGCCCGGCAACCATCCGGCGAACTCGCATCCCGCCAACTACTTGACAACGGTTTTCATTTACTGAGAGGCTGCGTCCCGGCGGGACGAGTTCATGAGCGTTGATGCCCCACGACCGGCTACGTGGCTCACGTAACTTTCGCCGCCATCACCGTTGGTCCACCCCGGCCACGTTCTCGACCTGAAACGGACTGCTGCCTCTGCTATGCGTTCGCTCATCGGTGTTTCCGCCGTCGTCCTGCTCGGCATCGCCCCGCCGATAGCCGTACCGGGACCGGTGCCCACGCCGCCACCCGCTGGCGGCTCTCCTGCTGCCGTGGCACCGGCGGCCGTGACGTGGGGGGTGAGCCCGTCGAGCCCGAAGGGGCCCAACGGGCGTGCCGCATTCGCCTACAAGCTTGATCCCGGTGCCAGGTTGACTGACTACGTCGCCGTCACGAACCACTCCGCGCGGCCGATTACCCTGAGTGTCTACGCCAGTGATGCGGTCACCACTCCGCAGGGTGGCTTCGACTTGTTACCCGCGGCGCAGCGGCCGGTCGACGTGGGTTCGTGGGTCAGCCTCACCGCCCGGAAGTTGACAATCCCGTCGAGCTCCCGGGTAGACGTGCCGTTCACCGTGAACGTGCCGGCCAACGCCATCCCGGGTGATCACGTGGGCGGTATCGTGGCCTCGCTCACGGCCACGACAACCGACGCCCAGGGCAACCATGTGGCGGTCGACCACCGGGTCGGTACCCGCATCTACCTGCGAGTCACCGGCGAACTCCGGCCGGCGCTGACCCTGCAAGACGTGCGGGTACAGCACCACGGTTCACTCAACCCGTTCGGTGGCGGCGAGGTCACCGCTACGGCCACCGTTCGGAACACCGGCAACGTCCGGCTCGCCGGCACGCCGACCGTGCACGCCGCGGGACCGCTCGGCCTGAACGCCGGATCCGCGTCCGGCCGGACGCTGCCGGAGATCCTGCCCGGACACGCGGCACGGACCACCGTGCGGCTCTCCCAGGTCCCGCCCCTGTTCCGGCTCACCGCCACCGTCGCTGTCACACCGACAGCCGTTGCCGGGCAGACGCTCGACCCGCCCCCGGGCACCGCGTCCCATCAGGTCACCGTCTGGGCCGTGCCGTGGTCCCACCTGCTGATGCTGACCCTGTTCGCTGGTGCCGTCTGGGCGCTTTGGGCGGTCCGTCGACGGCGACGGCGCAAAGCGGCTCGCGACTTGGCGCAGGCCCTCGCCGCCGCTCGTGAGCAGGGCCGCGCCGAAGCCACGGCGACGACAGCAGCACGCCCCGAGGCACCTGCGGCCGACCTGACCGCTGATGCCTTGCCGGGCGGGATCGGGCGCAGGCCAGACGGCGTACCGGCGGCGCCCACGTCGACTCCGGAGGTCGAGGCGTGACCGGCCCGCGCCACGCGCGGGTCCACTTCGACAGACGACGGATCCAGTAGGGAGAATGATGAGAACGGCACGTATGCGTGTTGCGGTCGCGGGGTTCGCCCTGGCCGTACTGGTATTGCCCGCCGGCGCTGTACCGGCGGGCGCCGCCGCGGTGTCGGTCGACGCCGCCGGGGCGGACCTGGTGTCCCTGTCCATTGCCGACGGGGCGCTGTCGCTGCGCATCCGCGGCGCCGCGCAGGTGACCCGACAGTCGGTCGGGCACGACCCGGCCGACGTGACGCTGGGCCCGGACGGTGGAGTGGCCGTACGGGTACCGCAGAACACGGCTTTCGCGTTCCTCGGTAGCCCCGGCACGTCGATCTGGTCGCTCACCCCCGGGGACAGCGGTTTACCCATGCTCGACACCAGCGGGGTCAGGCGTGGCCTCGTTCGGGGAGACGCGGTGACGCTGTCACTGACAGCGGCCGAAGGCCCCGGAAACTTCACCGCCTACACCCTGTCCAGCCTGGGCGCGCCCCGCCCTCTGCTCGGGGCGGCCGCACGGGAGATCGCGTTGCCGGCCGCGACCCGCACTCCGGTGGTGTGGGCGTTCGACGCGGCCGGGGACTATCGGCTGACCCTCGCCGCGTCGGCGACGCTGTCCACTGGCCGGACCGTCACCACCGAGGCGACGTACCGGATCAATGTCCCGCCCATCCAGCCGGGACCGGCCGCACCGCTACCCCATCCGGCCGCTGTGGGCAAGACGCCCACTCCCCTGCCGGCGCGGGCCATGGCGGCCCCGAACGCCGCAGCGGCCGCGCCCACGGCCACGTCCTCGCCCTCACCTGCTACGGACGCGAACGCAGCCGCTGCCAGGTCGGCGGCCACCGCCGCTCGGCGAGTGATCTCCGATGGGCACGTCGACATGGGGCCGCAACTGTCCGGCGACGACTGGACGATCCGGGTCCGGGACGACACGGCCAGCCCACCGGTTTGGCGAGAACTGCCCGACGTGGTCCTGCACGTCGAGGACAACGCCAAGACCGCAGTGCCGGCCGGCGCGGACTTCCTCGGCACGCCGGGAGAGACGATCTGGTTGCTGCCGCAGGCGCAGCAGGCCGGAATCGTCTGGCCCGGCTGGAACACCCAGCACGAGTCGGTCGTCACCGGCACCCGGGGCAACGTGACCTGGACCCTCGCCGGCGTCGACGGTCCAGGGCGCTTCACGCTCTTCCTGACCGGATCGTTCGGCAACGCCAACGTCCTGTTCGACTCGGCCAAGAACCTTCCGCAGCGGCTGCCCATCCCGCCAAACACGCACGCCCACGGCAACTGGGCCTTCAGCAAGCCCGGCCTGTACCGCCTTGCGGTACAGATGAGCGCCACCACCACCGCCGGGAAGACGGTCACCGACAGCAAGACGCTGACCATCGCGGTGGGCGACAACATCAACCCGAACTCCGGCTTCGGCGGCGGATCCAGCACCGGCGGTGACGGCAAGCCCGGTAACGGCGATTCCGGCAGCACCGGCCGCCTGCCCCGTACCGGTGAGTCCTGGGTCATTCCAGTCTCCGCCGGTGCGCTCCTGCTCGTGTTGGTCGGCGCGCTGCTGCGAATCGCCGCCCGTCGCCGCCGCCCGGCGGCAGCTCCCGCCGGACCCACCGCCTAGTCATGCGGGAAAGGAGGACGCAGGTGTCCGCTGTCGGTCCCGCGGCTCCCCGCGCCTGTCCGCGACCGCCCGGCCCATGGCGACGGCTTCTGGTGTTGCCACTGCTCATCGGGGTGCTGGCCGGTTGCCGCGCCGAGGTCGCGTTGAGCGCGCACGACGAGCGGCTCCAGGTCATCACGACCACCGGAATCCTGCGCGACCTGACGAGCCGAGTCGGTGGCGATCGGGTCCGGGTCAGCTCGCTGGTGCCGGACAGGGCGGACCCGCACAGCTACGAACCGTCGCTCCGCGACGTCCGCAACGTCGTGTACGCCGACGTCGCGTTCAGCAACTACCTGCTGCTGGAGGAGCAGGCCGTCATCAAGGCACTGGACGCGAACCTGCGCAGCGGCGTGCCGAACATCTCGCTGGCCGAGGGAGCGGTGAAGTACGCGGCGGAGATCATCCCGCTGGTCGAGGACGCGTCGTTGGACACCATCTGGCTGGGCATGCGCGTGCGCGGCACCGGTACGGCGCTGGGCGCGAGCCGCTCCTCCGACGTGCTGCTCACCGCCACTGCGGTGGAGGGGCCGGGCAGCCTGGTCGCCTACCTGACGGAGTCGTTCGGCAATCCGTCGTTCTACGTCGACTCCGCCGACGGGTTCGACCCCGCCAACGGCTACCGGGATGACACCGCTCGCCTGCCGCCGGATGCGCACACCCACATGAGCTGGGCGTTCACCGAGCCCGGCATCTACCGACTGACAATGCGGGCACAACTCGCGATCACCCCGCAGGCGGCACCCGTCCCGCTCGGCGAGCAGACCTTCACCTTCGCCGTCGGAGTGGATCCGCACTCGGCACCAGGCATGTCGGACGCGCCCGTGCTGAACTCCGGACACGCCGACCTCACCGCGGACATCGACCAGAGGCGGCTGTACCTGTTCGCCGACCCGGAGGGCAGCGGCGAGGCCAGCCAGCAGGTGTACGACCCGGCCCGCACGGTGATCGAGGTGCCGAACAAGGCGCTGCTGGAGGTGCCCGGTGACCGCAGGTTCCGGTTCCTCGGGCGGCCCGGCACGCGGGTGTACCAGTTGCCGCAGGCCGTGCTCGGGAAGCACGTGCACGGGGAGATCGACCCGCACCTGTGGCAGAACGTACGCAACGTGATCTCGTACGTGGAGTTGATCCGGGACACGCTGGTCGGGGTGGACCCGCCGGGCGCGGCGACGTACCGGGCCAACGCCACCGCCTACATCGCCGAACTGGAGCGGCTGGACGGCTACGTCCGGGACACCATCGCTCAGATACCCCCGTCCCGGCGGCACCTGGTCACCACGCACGACGCGTTCGGTTACCTGGGCCAGGCGTACGGGGTTCAGATTTCCGGATTCGTCACCCCGAACCCGGCCACCGAGCCCAGCCTCGCCGACCGGCGCCGGCTCACCCAGACGATCCGCAACCTCAACATCCCCGCCGTGTTCCTGGAACCGAACCTGGCGGCCCGCTCCACCACCCTCGGCGAGGTGGCCCGGGAAGAGCGGCTGCGGATCTGCTCGATCTACGGCGACACCTTCGACGGCAACGTCACCAACTACGTGGACATGATGCGGTTCAACGCCCAGTCACTGCGCGATTGCCTGACCGGAGCGGCCCGAGGGAGGAACAAGTGACGGCACGACGGGGGCATTCACGCGCGGTGCGGACGGCGACGGCGATCAGCCGATGGTCGGTCACGACCCTGGTCGCGCTGGTGGCGACGCAGACGCCCGCGGTGGCCGGGCAGCCAGCGCCGAGCCCGGGTCAGTCGATCGCGGCGGACCAGCCCATCGCCACCGGCCGGGCCGTGCTCGACGCCGGGCACGTGGACATCGGACCCCGCTACGTCGACGGCCAGTGGACGCTGCTCATCCACGACGGCACCCAGCAGCAGCCGGTGTGGCGCAGCCCCGACGAGACCGTGCTACGCGTCTCCGACGCCGCGCTGCAGGCCGTTCCCGACGATCCCGCGTACGCCTTCCTCGGCATCGACGCGGGCAAGCGGGTCCATGTGGTGCCACAGGTGCAGAACCAGGACGTGGTCTGGATCGGCTGGAACACCCAGGATCCGCAGGTGATGCGGACGATCGACCGGGGTGCCACGCTGAGCCTGCTCGGCGTTCGCGGGCCGGGCAGGCTGACCACGTTCCTCCAGGCGGGCAACTTCGCGGCGCCGCAGGTGCTGTGGCGCTCCGCCGAACCCAAGGCCCAGCCGTTCTGGGTCGACGTCAACACCCACACCCACGCCAACTGGGTCTTCTCCACTCCCGGCGTCTACCTCGTCACCGTGCAGGTGTCAGCCGACCTGATCAGCGGCGAGAAGGTCTCCGCCATCCGGACGCTGCGCTTCGCGGTCGGCGACGCGACCAGCACCGACTCGGCCTTCACGGCAAACGCGGATCCCGGAACGACGCGGGCCGGCGACAGGGTGCCAGGAAAAACCCGAAACACCGCCGACGAACCCGGCGACGCATCGCCATTGCCGCTGGTCGCCGTGCTGGCCGCCGCCGCGGTTGTGCTCGCCGTCGGCCTGCTCCTGGTCCTGCTGCGCGGGCGTGGCGCGAAGCGCCGGGCGGAACGGGAGCGCAGCACGCCGCCGTCGGAGCGCCGGCCGTGAGAGCGCTGGACATCTCACACCTGGACGTGGACCTCGGCGGCCGGCCGGTACTGCGCGACGTGCAGCTGCACCTCGACCGCGGGGAACTGGTGGGCCTGCTCGGCCCCAACGGAGCCGGGAAGACCACCCTGCTACGCGCCATCCTGGCGCTGATCCGTACCAGGGGCGGCCGGGTGCTGGTAGAGGGCAAGCCGGCCCGGCCCGGACGCTCGGCGATCGGGTACGTCCCCCAGCGCCATGAGTTCACCTGGGACTTCCCCATCTCCGTCGAACAGACCGTGCTGAGCGGTCGAACGGGTCGGATCGGCCTGCTCCGCCGGCCCGGCGTAGCCGACTGGCGGGCGGTCGGCGACGCACTCGACCGCGTCCAGCTGTCCGAGCTGCGCGGCCGCCCGGTCGCCGAACTCTCCGGCGGGCAGCGCCAACGCGTCCTGGTCGCGCGGGCCCTCGCGCTCGCGCCGAGCATCCTGCTGCTCGACGAACCGTTCACCGGGCTGGACATGCCCACCCAGGAACTGCTGGGCGACCTGTTCGCCAGCCTCGCCCGGGAAGGCCATGCGGTGCTGATGACCACCCACGACCTGGTCGCGGCGATGGAAGCCTGCACCCGGCTGGTCCTGCTCAACGGCCAGGTCATCGCCGACGGACGACCCGAGGACCTGCAGGACGTCGAGGTGTGGATGCGCACCTTCGGCGTCAGTGAGACCTCCCCGCTCCTCAAACTCGTGAAGGCCGGCTAGTGTCCATCACCGACTTCCTCACCGACCTGCTCAACCCCGACCTCGCGTTCCTGCCCAAGGCCCTGGCGATCGCGGTCATGTCCAGCATCGTCTGCGGCGTGGTCGGCTGCTACGTCGTCCTGCGCGGAATGGCCTTCATCGGCGACGCCGTCGCACACGCCGTCTTCCCCGGCCTCGCCATCGCCTTCGTCCTGCAGGGCAGCCTGGTACTCGGCGGCGCCGTCGCCGGCATCGCCACCGCCCTGCTGATCGCGATCTTCTCCCAGAACCGGAGGGTCAAGGAAGACTCCCTGATCGGCGTCTTCCTGGTCGCCACGTTCGCCCTCGGCATCGTCATCATCTCGCAGGCGCCCGGATACTCCGGCTCGCTGCAACAGTTCCTGTTCGGCTCGATCACCGGCATCCCGGACCGCGACCTCTACCTGGTGGGAATCACCGGCCTGGTCATCCTCGGCCTGGTCCTCGCGCTGCACAAGGAGTTCGTCGCGGTCTGCCTGGACCGCGAGATGGCCCGCTCGATGGGCCTGCCCGTCTTCTGGCTCGACATCGTCCTCTACATCCTGGTGACCCTGGCCGTCGTGATCTCCCTACAGACCATCGGCAACATCCTCGTCCTGGCCCTACTGATCACCCCCGCCGCAGCCGCCCGCCTGCTCACCGACCGACTCGGCGTGATGATGCTGCTCGCCCCGGTGCTCGGCGGCACCTCCGCGCTCGTCGGGCTGTACCTGTCGTGGAGCTACGACACCCCGGTCGGCGGCACCATCGTCCTGGTCGCCACCGCCGTCTTCCTCGCCGCCTGGCTGCTCGCCCCACGCCACGGACTGCTCGCCAAGCACTGGCGTCGTACGGGAATCCAGCGGCCTTCCGGTGAGGCAGAACCAGCCACCGGCCGGGCCGCCGCAACCGGGCACATTTCGCCAATGCGCTGATCCGTCCCGAGCTGCTCATCTGGCTGGGCTCACGGCCTGCACGTGCCGCTTCGGCAAGCCATCCGTGTCGTCCGTCGAGCCACGTTCCAGCTGAACACGCTGATCGGGTCACGCTCGGCTGGGGTGTGGGTCGAGGGCGGCCGCCGCACGTTGCGTTGTGCGGGCCTGTCGTGCCCGGTCAAGGAGAATGAGGGGCACAGCAGGCACGGCGAGGGTGGCCCCGATCAAGCAGACCGAGGTGAGATCGGCCTCTTGGGTGAGTGCGGCGGCGGCGAGGACGGGAGTGATGCTGATGCCCAGTTGGAACGCCGACACGGTGGTCGCGCCGGCGAGGGTCGGCGCGTCGGCTGCGACAGTGAAGACGCGTCCGTAGATGGCGGGGTTCAGCACGAACGCGGCCATGCCGATCAGGAAAACCGTAGGTACCACCGCCCAGACCTGCCGGATCGCGACAAGCAGCACGACCGACAGGATCACGATCGCCGACGCGCCGGTGAGGAGCGCGAGGTGAGGGCGCTGGTCGGAGATGCGGCCGCCGATGGACAGACCGACGAACGCGCCGACCCCGAACAGGGCGAGGATCGCCGGGATCCAGACCTCGGGGATGGCGGTGATGTCGGCGAGCATGGCTGCGAGGTAGTTGAAAGTGATCATGTACGCCGCAGTGGTCAGGATCGTGATCGCGTATATGCCCCAGAGTCTCGGTTTCCGCATGGTGGCGAGTTCCCGCGACACACTCGGTCCGGTGGGCCGGTTGGCGTCGGCGGCGGGGAGTCCGAGGAGGCAACCGATGATTCCGGCGACCGTCAGGGCCACAACGGCCCAGAAGCCGCCGCGCCACTGAGTGAAGTGGCTGAGCAACGTGCCTGCGGGACCGCCAGCAACCATTGCCACGCTGAGCCCGCTGACCACGACTCCGGAGGCACGGGCGTTCCGGTCCGGCGTCACCAGGCTGATCGCCGTCACGGACGCGACAGCGAAGAAGCCCGCGTAGGCGATACCCGAAACCACCCTGGTCAGCAGCAAGACCTGGTAGTTGCCCAGCAGTCCGACGGCGATGCTGGCGGCGAAGAGACCCTGGGTTGCCACCAGTGCGGTGCGGCGAGGCCAGTGCAGACTGAGCACCGCAAATGGTGGCCCGCCGATCACGACACCCAGCGCGAAGGCGGTGATCAGGAACCCGGCTGAGGAAAGCGTGACGTCCAGATCGGCGGCCACCGCCGGCAGTACGCCGGCCAACAGGAACTCCCGCGCTTCCCATCGCGAACAGGCTGAAGCCGAGCAGGTACACGCCGGCAGGCAACCTGTGGGAGGGACTGTCCCCGGATGCCTCTGGGGTGGGGCCGGCCATCAGCTCGCACCTCCGACGTGAGGCTGGTCGCCCGAGACGGCGGCGGACAGCTCCCGTTCGAGCAGCCAGCCGGCCATGCTGATGCCGGCAGTCGAGCCCGCGCCCGCGGCGGCGACGACCTGGGCTCGCGGATTGACCACGTTCCCGGCTGCCCAGACCCCGGGGACATCCGTGGCGCCCTGCGAGTCGACGGCAACGAGTCCACTCACCGGGTCCTTGCCCGCGCCCAGCGTGGTCAGGATCGCGTCATGGGGCACTGGGCGAGGCGCCACGAAGATGGCCCCACACTCGACTGCCTCGCCGTTGTCGAGCTCAAGCACGACCGGGTCCCTACCGGCGGTGTCGGCACTGGTCACCCGCGTGACCCGCCCGTCGACCAGTCGCACGCCGTACGCAGTGAGGCGGTGCCGTTCGACGGCGCTGATCTCGGTGCCATTGACGCAGAACGTCACCGACGAGCTGTAGCGGCGCATCAGCGCGGCCAGATGTCTCGAGACCGCCTGCATCGTGGTGCCGATCACCGCGATGGTGCGCCCCCGCACTTCATAGCCGTGGCAGTGGGGGCAGTGGTGCACCTCGGATGCCCACCGCTCGGACAGCCCTGGGATGTCGGGTAGCTCGTCGGTCAGCCCGGTTGCGACCAGCACCGACCTGGCGCGCAAGGCACGGTCGTCGTCGAGCCGCAGCTCGAACGTGCCGTCCGACGCGCGGCGCGCGTCGACCACCGATGCCGGCATGAGCGTCCCGCCATAACGGCTCAGTTCGTCCCGCCCCGTCGCGACGAACTCTCTCGGCGCCATGCCGTCCCGGGTCAGGTATCCGTGCATGTGGTCGGCGGGCCCGTTGCGGGGCTCGCCGCCGTCAACGACCAGAGTCGTGAACTGTGCCCTCGAGAGCACGATTCCGGCCGACAAGCCTGCGGCGCCACCGCCGATGATGACGGTGTCCCACAGCGCCTTTGCCTCCGATCCGCCCGTGGAATGCGTTGTTGCGTCCATTCGGATCACCTCCACCGAGAGGATCGGCGGGCCCACCGGTTTCAGCAACCTCTGTTGCCGAAACCGGGACACGTTGGTTGACTGCATCCCATGGACGAGCAACCGAGCGTCGGTGCCGTGATCGAGCAGATCGCTCCTCGGCTGCGGCGCGCCCGCGAGAAGAGGGGCGTCAGCCTGGCCAACCTGGCGCGAGCCACGGGCATCTCGACCAGCACCCTGTCCCGACTGGAGTCCGGTCAGCGCAAGCCAAGCCTCGAGCTCCTCCTACCGATCACTGCAACGCTCGGCATCCCTCTCGACGAGATCGTCGCCGCGCCCCGGATAGTCGACCCTCGCGTGCCGCAGCACCCCACCAGGAAAGACGGCCGGCTGCTGATCCCGTTGTCGCGACATGAGGGAGAACCACGCGCGTACAAGATGATCATTCCCGCGCACGACGAACAGCCCCACCTGCGGACCCACGCGGGATACGAATGGCTCTACGTGCTCCGCGGACAACTCCGCGTAAAATTGGGCAACCACGACTTCACCATGGGAGCCGGTGAAGCAGCCGAATTCGACTGCCAGATTCCGCACTGGTTCGGCGCCGCCGGACGTGGCAGCGTCGAGGTGCTCAGCCTCTTCGGAAAGCAGGGCGAACGCATCCACCTCCGCACTCCACGACGTTGACGTAGGTGCAGGTGTCAGCCGTGAGCCGCGAGCCGGCTCGCACGAATCAGCCGATCAGGTGGACCGCCGTGACGACTGCTACGTGCATGGATCGGCGTTCCGTTTCTGGCGGGTGGAGGTCGAGAAGCACAGCTTGCGCCGTCTCGGCGGCTCGGCCGGAGGCCGCGGCCGCCGAGACGGCGCAACGGATCTAGATGGCGGTCAGGGTCAACGTCGCGGTGTACTGCCCCGCGCCGGTCTGGGTGGGTAGTTCCAGACTCAGCCCGGCACCGAGCCGGGCCGTGCCGCGCCCGGCACCGACCGGTGCGGAGCCGAGCACGCTGCTGGCGGCCAGACCGTTGCCGGAGCCGAAGCCGGGATCGACCACCGGGCCCGCCACGACACCTTGGCCGTCCGCCTGTCCCAGCACGGTGGGTGCCCAGCCGAGGTACTTGCCACCCACCCGGGTCGCCCCGGAGGTGAAGTCGCTCAACCGGCCGGCGACATTCCAGCCGGGCACGCCCGGTCGGGTGTCGGTCACCGTGACCGGACGCAGGTCACCGGTGCTCTGCCACCGGTCACCAGCGGAGGACAACACGGCCGCCGGCAGCGCCACCGTCCGATCGTTGGGGTCCACGCTGACGACCAACGCCCCCTGCGTACCGTCGATCGTGACCGTGACCGTTTGCGACGGCGCTGGTGCGCCGGCATCGTCGACGTTCAGGGTCACCGGTGCGCTCTCCGCCGCCACAACCCCAGCGTCGCGGTACAGCCGGACCAGGTACTGGCAGTTGTTCAGCTGGGCCGTGGCGGTGAACGAGTACCTTGCTGAGGTCTCACCCGGCACCGCGGTGAACTCCTCCGCACCCGGGCACTTGCTGAACCAGCGGTACCGGTTCAGGTCGCTGCCCGGGGTCTGGACCGCGGTCAGCGTCACCGCCGCGCCGGGCGGGTACGTCGGCTGCAGGCCCTGGATCGACAGCTGCACCTGCGGGTCGGGATCCGGCAGGTCACCCACCACGAACCGGTACGCCACCGGACCGGTGGACACCTGGCGCCCGTCGGTGAGCGTGGCGTCGGCGCGGAACGTCAACGTGTAGCTTCCCAGCGCCCCGAACACCCAGTTGGCGTGGGCGTGCGTGCCGGCCGGCACGTCGATCGCATCCGGCAGCCCGTCGTCGCTGCGGAACTTGATCAGCGGCTGCCCGACCGGGTCGGTCATGAACACCGAGACGCGGCCCGGTCCGGAGACGTCCACCAGGCTCAGGGTGACCTTCTCCCCCCGGAACACCCCGGACGGCAACCTGGTGGTGTTCCACCCCGGCCACAACAGGTTCGGATCCTGCGTCATCGGCAGCAGCCACACCGTCGAGCCCGCAGGCCCGAGAAACGCGTACTCCGGCAGCTCCGGCACCTCGACCGCGGCCTGCGGCAGGACCTGGAACACCACGTTCCCGGGGTCCCGGCTGACCGACGGCTGCACGGTGTCGTCGTGCACCTTCAACACCAGCCGGCCCTCCGCATAACGCACGTCGACCGCATCGACGTGGCCCGTGGACAGCACCACGCTCTCCTGGGCCGAAGCGGGGCCGGAGACCGCCACCAGGCCGCCGACGGTTGCGATGAGCGTACTAGCGGCGGCAGCGAGGCGCTTCAGTCTTCTCGCCCTCATTTCCCTCCCTCCAAGTTTAAAATGGAAACCGATGTCAGGTTCGCGGGGAAGCTAGCACGCCCCCATCGCCATGTCGAGACAGGTGGACCGGCGGTGTGCGACCGAGGCATTCCACAGAGGCCCCCACGACAGCGAGCCCCGTCGCACCACGCCGTCTCGCTAACCGGGCGACGCCATTGACAGTCACTTGAAAACGGTTATCGTTTCCAGACGTCTGCGACGCGGTGTCGCGGGCGTGAGGAGGAGTTGCATGCGAGCCAGGATGTCGACACTGACCGCCGTCACGGCGGCGATGACCGCCGGCGTGCTGGCCTGGGCCGCGCCCGCCCAGGCCAGCACCGTGGTGCTGTCCCAGGGGCACGTCGACGCGGTTGACGTCGCCTTCGAGAACGGCGCACTCGAGATCTCGGTCCACGACGAGACCGTCGACCCGGACGTGGAACGCGACCCGGCCGACGTGGTGTTCGTCGTCAAGCGGGAGGCGGCCATGACCGTGCCGGACGACCCGCGCTACGCGTTCCTCGGCGCTCCCGGCGCCACCGTCCACATCCTCCCCGAGGTCCAGGACGAGAACCTGCTGTGGCCCGGCCTGGCGACCGAGGAAGTGGAGGCGGGCGTCTTCGCCAGCGACAGCATCCAGGTCAGGGTCACCAGGGTCATGGGTCCGGACGGGTTCAGCGTGTTCACCACCGACCCGGTCGGCGCGCCGAACGTGCTCGTCGACAGCGAAGACGGCCTGCCCGACACGATCACCAGGCCGGTCGGCAGCCACCTGCACGCCAACTGGGCATTCGAGAAGGCCGGCACCTACCGCATCAAGATCGAAGCAACCGGAATCCTGGCCGCCACCGGCAACCGCGTGACCTCAGAACCGGCGTGGCTCACCTTCCAGGTCCAGCGCTGACCCGCAACCCCAGCCCGGCTTGCGGCCGGTAGAAGGGAGAAAAAATCATGAGGCTCACGAAGCGGCTGCTGGCGGTCACCGCCGCCGTCACCGCCACCGTCATCGGCCTGGCCGCCGCGCCGGCGTCCGCGGCCACCATCGAGGCCGGCCACCTCGACGTCCTCGACGTCGACTACACCAACGGGGCGCTCACCCTCGACATCAGGACGTACAGCCCCGCCAACGACGACCTGTCCCCGGCGGGCACGACCCTGCGGCTCCCGTCGAGCTCTGCCATCACGGTGCCCAGCGGATCCGCCTGGACCTGCCTCGGCACGGCCGGCTCCACCGTCTACGTCGCCCCGCAAGCCGAGAACACCAGCCTGCTGTGGGCCGGCTGGAACACCGAAGACGTGCCCGCCGACCAGGGACCGATCAAGATGGAACTGGTCAGCGTGTCCTCAGTCCCCGCCGGCGGCCGATTCACCCTCTACACCACCAACGCCTTCGGTACCCCCACCTACCGGCTCAACTCCAACACCGCCGCCGGCTGCCCGATTTCCACCTGGCCAGGGGGCATCAGCGCCGGCACGCACGCCCACGGCAACTGGGCATTCTCGGCACCGGGCACCTACACCCTGACGTTCAAGGCCACCACGCAGGGCGGCTCCGGAGTCGCCAGCCCCACCGTCAGCTACACCATCCAGGTCGGCTGACACCGGCAACCAATCCCGCGGCCCCCGACCGTCCATCAGGACCCGGTCGGGGGCCGTGGGCAACGTGACGTTCGACGAGGTCGACGGCGACCCTGTCCAACTGGTTCAGCGATGCCATGGCGATGCTGGCTCCGGCGCTCTACCTGCTCGACGGCGAGATCTCCTCCGGCTTGCTCCCGGCGCAGTACGGACTCGCCCGTCCACCTCATCTTCGAATCCAGCCGGGCAACCCACTCTCATCATCCCTTGCGGCCTCGCCAGTGCCGCTGCTGGAAATAGTTTTCGTTTTCGTGTTCTAATGAAGCCGCCCGGAGAGGGAGACGTATGACCGAGCCGTACCGGCCAGCCGAGTGCCTGGAGGCCGTAAGCGCCTGCCTGGCGGAGGTGCTCGATCTCGACCCGCTGCAGGTGCAGCCCGATGTGCTGCTCACCGAGCTGGGCCTGGAGTCGTTCACGGCTGTGCGGCTGCGGCGCCGG